>CAVHPV010000019.1:0-34691 GCA_963638045.1 Faecalibacterium sp. CAG:74
GGTAACCGATATTCGTTATTATTTCTCCTTATGTTTAATTTACAGTCTTAGTATAAAGTTACTATTGAATATGAGGAATCAGGTTAGTAGAATCTAACCTGTTCTCCTGAGGAGGTGGTTTATGAAAAAGATAATCCTTGTTATGTCTTTTCTTATTCTGTGTTTCTCTCTTGCTGCACGTCCTGTAAGCGAGACTGTTGCTGACGATAAGACTATGGTGCGTATTGTCGCCCTCAAGGGACCTACAGCCATGGGACTTGTGAAGCTCATGGACGAGAGTGAGAATGACAGCACAAGTCTTGCAAACAGTTACACGTTCTCCATCGAGGCTTCTCCTGATGCTGTTACTCCTTTAATCGCAAAGAATGAAGTCGATATAGCATGTATACCTGCAAATCTTGCAGCAGTCCTCTACAATAATACCGGAAAGATTCAGGTTGTTGCAGTAAACACTCTCGGGGTACTTTATCTGGTCGGAACCGGAGATGCTTCCATCTCTTCTCTTGATGACATCAAAGGAAAGACGATCTACGCTGCAGGAAAGGGGTCTACTCCGCAATATGCAATAGAGACAATCCTTTCGGGATATGGCCTTGTCGACGGTGTTGATGTAAACCTCGAGTGGAAGAGTGAACATGCAGAGTGCGTTGCAGCACTCCTTGCTGACCCGGAGGCTCTGGCTGTGCTTCCCCAGCCGTTTGCTACATCTGCAATGATGCAACAGAGTTCTCTTGTGATACTTGCCGACCTTAATGACCTCTGGAAAGATATTGCAGGAACAAGTCTCATCACGGGAGTGACAGTTGTGAACAAAGAGTTCGCAGAGAAGAATAGGGAAGCTGTCGAGAGTTTCCTTGAAGAATACAGCGACAGCGCAGAGTGGGTTAATGAAAATATAGAGGAAGCTGCCACATTGATTGAAAAAGAGGGTATAATCAAGGCACAGGTTGCCGTTAAGGCCCTTGATAAGTGCAATATCGTAGTGTGGACGGGAGATAAACTAAAAGAGAATCTTTCTGTCTACCTTGAGGCATTGTATAAAGAGAATCCTAAGAGTGTAGGCGGTGCAGTTCCGGGTGAAGATTTCTACTTCTGAAAAAAAGAATAAACTATACTATTTCCTCTCCATAGTCGTATGGATAGGTGTATGGTTTATTCTCTCTCTTATTGTGGGGGAGGAGATCTTTCTGCCTTCTCCTCTCAATACACTTGAGGCCTTTTTTGAGCTTGTACCCACATCCACCTTCTGGACTTCTATAATCTTCTCTCTCTCGAGGATAGTGGCAGCCGCAGTCATGGCATTTCTTACTGGGACCTTACTTGCCTTAGCCTCCTATTTTCTCGGCTGGCTTGAAATCCTTCTCTCTCCTGTCGTCAAAGCCATGAGAAGTATACCGGTGGCCTCGATAATCATTCTCACCCTTCTCTGGGTGCGGAGCAGGAATATCAGCATTGTAATATCATTTCTGATGGTCTTTCCGATAATATATTCATCTGTACTTTCCGGAATGGAGGCAACGCCGGATCAGCTTCTCGAGGCTGCTGAGAACTACTCGGTGGGGACAGGTAAGAGGATAAGGTATATCTATATGCCGTCTCTTTTCCCTTTTGTAAAAGCAGGTGTCGAGAGTGCCGTGGGACTTGGGTTCAAGAGTGCGATTGCAGCTGAAGTCATCGGACTTCCGAAATCTTCAATCGGCTCTGCACTCTATGAGGCTAAAGTCTATCTGTTAACCCCTGAGCTGTTTGCCTGGACTGCAGTGATAGTAATTCTTTCCTGGTTATTTGAGAAAGCAACCATTTTCATCCTTAACACATTCGAAAGGAGGATACTTAAGTGAATATCGAGATTAAATCGAAGTGTTTTGGAGATAAGGTTATATTCAGGGATCTTTCTCTCGTTATACCGGACGGCAGGGTAACACTCATCAGAGGTGAAAGCGGGAGGGGAAAGACAACACTTTTGAGAATGATTGCCGGGCTGGATAATGATTACACCGGGCATATTGATTCAAATAAGGCGGTGCTTCTCTTCCAGGAGGACAGGCTTATATTGAATATGTCTCTCATCTCGAACATGATGCTTGTAACAAATGACCGTGAGAGGGCAGTGGAGGTTCTATCTCTCCTGGGACTGGGAAATGAAATAAAGAGCAGAGTCGGCTCTCTCTCGGGAGGAATGATGAGGAGGGCAGCAATAGCAAGACTTCTTCTCCTTGAGAGTGATGTTTACCTCTTTGACGAGCCGTTCTCCGGACTTGACGAAGAGACGAAGAGGGTGACTTCCGGCGTCATTATGAAGAAGACGAAGGGGAAAACGAAGATTTTCGTCTCCCATGCAGGTGATGATGCTTCTCTTCTTGAAGCCGGTACGATAGTAGACCTTTGATTCCAAGTAATTTACACTCTAGCCATGAGTGAAGAAAAATTACCGAAATGGGACCTTGAATCCATATATTCAGGTGTTGGAAGTAAGGAATTTATTGATGATATCGCACGTGTCTACAAACTCGCTGAGCTTCTCAAAGAGAAGAGTAAGGATAAAACAGTTCCACTTGTTGACCTCATTAAGCTGCGCGATGAGCTTATGTCCCTCGCGGGAGAGCTCAGTGCATATACCTATACATCATTCAGTGTGAACACCACTGATCCCGATATCCTTGCAGCCTACTCGAAGGTCGAGAATGCTGTGGTTGCTGCAAATGATGCAGATACTGTCTTTGAGTATTATGTGGCAGAGCGGGAGAGCGAATTTGACAATCCTGAACTTGAAGATTATTCCCTTTTTCTGAATGAGACTGTGATAAGCCGCAGTCACATGATGAGCCTCGAGGAGGAAGCTCTTGCAGGTGAGATGCTCCAGGTATCATCGTCCGCCTGGGAAAAGCTTCATATGACTCTAACAGCAGAAATCAAGGACAACGGAAAGACGTTGACTCAGCTCAGGGGAATGCAATCAAGTCCCGAGAGAAGTGTAAGGAAGGATGCATTTGAGAGGGAGATAAAGATCCTTGAAGACAACCGCACAGCTCTTGCTGCTGCTCTCAATGGAGTTAAGGGGACAACACTCCTCCTAGAGAAAAGAAGGGGATGGAAGGACCCGCTTGACCGTTCTCTATTCTATTCACGGATCACACATAAAACTCTTGATGCACTTATCTCAGCACTTGAGGATTCAAGGGAGATGTTTGGTGACTACCTTAGAACCAAGGCAAAACTTCTTGGGCTGGATCATCTTGACTGGTATGACATCACAGCCCCTGTCGGAAAGAGCAATATGAGGTACACATGGGACGAGGCGAAGGAGCTTGTTACAAAGTGCTATACATCCTTCTCCCCTGAAGTCGGAGCCTTTATAAAGAATGCTTTCGAACATAATTGGGTTGACCCGGAGAGTCACGACGGAAAGATTGGAGGTGCGTATGATATCTCCTTCCCGATCAAGGGAGAGAGCAGAGTGATGATGAATTGGGAAGGTTCATATGACTCTGTCTCGACACTGGCCCATGAGCTCGGACATGCCTACCATGATTATGTTGTCAGAAATTACCCGATGAGCCAGAAAGACTACCCGATGACACTTGCAGAAACAGCATCAATCTTTGGGGAGACAACTGTCTTCCAGGAAGTGCTCAAAACGGCGACCCATGACGAGAGCCTGGGTATAATCGAGGCCTTTGTGGCATCATCCTTCCAGGTATGCATAGATATTCTCTCACGCTTCTACTTCGAGGAATATGCCTTTGAGGCAAGAAAGAACGGGGATGTTACTCCTGATGAGTTCTGCCGCCTTATGACAAAGGCTCAGAAAGAGACTTACGGTGATGGCGTAGGGATCAAGCATCCGTACATGTGGGCCGTCAAGAGTCATTACTACTCCGAGGGCTTCTCATTCTATAACTACCCGTATGCTTTCGGACAGCTCTTTGCCTTGGGGCTTTACGCATCTAAGGACAGCGTTGATGACTTCCCCTCTCACTACAGGAATGTCCTCTCAATGACCGGGCGTTATTCTGCAGAGGAAGTTGCACGCTCTGCCGGCTGTGATATCGAATCGAAGGGATTCTGGATGAAAGGCATTGCCCTTATCGCGGAATATGCAGAGAAGCTCAAAGAATGGCTCTGAGAATTGAGAAGCTGATCTCCTCTGCCCGTGGGCTCGGCTATGACAACGGACATACGGTTATACTCGGCAATGTCCTCCCCGAGGAGGAGGTGGAGTATAAAATAAAGAGGGAGAGAAAGGGTGTCATAGAAGGGGATGTGACAGAGATTTTGTCTTCGTCCCCGCTTCGCACGGAGCCATTATGCCCGATGTATAGTATATGTGGAGGCTGTGATTTTCAGATTGTCTCCCCAAAGTCTTCGGCTTTGCTCAAGGAGGAAATCGTAAAGGATAATCTGTCAAGACTGGGAAATCTTAAACCTCTTCCCGAGTTTCTTCCTCCAGTATATGGAGAGCCTGAAGGCTACCGTAAGAGGGCAAGAATCCATGTTAATCCCCACACCGGAGAGGCAGGATTCCTGAAGAGGGAAACAAACGAACTAGTTAGAGTCAGGCACTGTCCACTTCTTGATGGGAAAATAAACGCTCTCCTGGAGGAGGATAAGGGGACACTCTTTAAGATTGCCCGCTCCCTTATGTTCGAGAATAAGGTCAATAAGAATACCGGACTTGTGGAGGTTCCACTCTTTGCTGGTGATGATGAAGTCTCATTTGGCGACAATGTGGTCAAAGTGACCCTTGGTGACAATGTATACTCAGTCACTGCCAATGTATTCTTCCAGTCCAATCCGTCGGTCTTTACGAAGATCCTTGAGTACGTGAAGGCGAATACAGCCGGAGACTGTATAATGGACCTCTACAGCGGAGTCGGTACATTCTCCGCACTCTTCAATGGAACCGGTAAGACAGTCTATGCCGTTGAGAAGGAGAAGCGCTGCCTCTCTCTTTCCCATCTCAATGCTCCTGAAGCGGTATCATATACGGATGAGTGCGAGAAGTGGGTGACAAGAGGCCCCAGGACAGCTGTAGACACCGTCATAGTTGATCCACCCCGCACCGGGCTTGAGAGAAATGTGATAGAGATGATCGAAAAATGGAACCCTCAGCGTGTTATCTATGTCTCCTGTAACCCCGTCACCGCCTCCCGTGATATTGCCCTTTTTGCCTCCCATAAAGTCGATGAAGTCTCAGTCTATGATTGTTACTACGGAAGTAGTCACATCGAGACGGTTGTGTTGATGTCACGCATATCTGGTAGTGATAAATAAAACAAAATACAATATATTTTTAAAAATATGTTTCGACAGTATGCTATTAGGCTAATTATCATTGTGCACGATAAAAAAAAGATGAGTAGCCTAAAATACAAAAGGAGGTCTGCATACAAGATGAAAACAGAAGAACATCAGTGTGGTGGCAGAGAATTAGAATTTGCTATTTTCTGTATTGAAAATGTAGCATCCAAGCTAAATGTTGATGCACAGAAAGTGTATGCTGCCTTGACAGAACAAATGGATATTTTGAATGAATATATCATTCCAGAGTATGAGGTGCTGCATACCCAGAGTAAAGATTATATTGTGGATGATATTATTGATATTATGAAGGAAAGGGGGGTGAAGTTATGATTTTATATCATGGATCCTTTATGGTAGTGGATAAGCCAGATCTGACACACTCCAGACCAAATGTTGATTTTGGTAAAGGATTTTATACAACGCCAATTTACGAACAGGCTAAAAAATGGTGGGGCCGTTTTAAACGACGTGGCAAAGATGGCATTATAGCAAGTTATGAATTCGATGAAACAGCATATGAAGCATTGAAGGTGCTTAAGTTTGATGCTTATTCCGAAGAATGGCTGGATTTTATTCTGAACTGTCGCAGAGGGCAGGATACCACGGAGTATGATCTTGTTATCGGTGGTGTTGCAAATGATAAAGTATTTAATACTGTGGAGCTTTATTTTGACGGCCTAATCGATAAGAAGGAAGCGATTAACAGATTACGATATGAAAAGCCTATTCTCCAAGTGGCTTTTCGAACGGAGAAGGCACTTTTCTACTTGAGGTTTGAAGGGAGTGTGAAGCTATGAATGCAAATCCTATTCTCTTACAAAAAAAATATGCTCGTGTGGTAGAGCTTTTTGCAAATCATAATGGCCTTACATTGGAAAAGGCGCTGGATATATTTTATCATTCGGAATTATATAAGCTAATGAGGGAGGGGGTTTCCGACATGCATTGCATGAGTGATGAATACCTGGTACAGGAACTGGAAGAAGAGCAAAAAAGCTAAATATGAACTTCCAGAATTATTGCACGATAAATAACTTTCAGGTTTCTTCTTTTCTTGGTAGCTCTATTTTCAGTTTCAATCCTTTCCTTCTTCCATGGATGTAATCTGTTTGTCATATATCGTGCTGAGTAGTACGCCGATCAAAACGAAATAAGGGCATTGTCTGAATTGGCCTGTTTTTCTTTTTTACTGAGACTTGAAGTCTTCCAGTGTGCCTTAGATTATTCTTTCCATATAAAGACATTGCTCTATGATATCATTTGAAGTAACAGCATAATATGCCGGTCGATAAGAAAGGCGGAAACTGTTTGATTCGTGAAACTTTCCGCATTAGAATTGCAATTGGAAGATGAATTATGGTTTTCGAGAAGATAAAGATTATCCAGAGTTACTTCGGTACGGTGGGGCAAGTACAGAGTAAATGATTGTGTTATGCTGTTCGAGGTCGCGTGATGGGTTGTATATCAGGAAAAAGACAATCCGAACGTTTATCCTTCCATTGAAGCATTGCTGCTTATTAAGGCAGTTTTTGCTTTTGCCTCCCATGTGGACGTTATTGTCATACGGGAAGAGGTAATATCAATTTCATTGGAAGGAGTGTTGGTATGATGAAATACAGTTTTTGCGATGGTTGGGAATTTTCTTCCTGCTGGACTGAAGCTTTTGCTGAAGGACTTCCTCTTCCAGAATGTGAAGAAGTGCGTCTGCCACATACCTGCCGGGAAGTGCCATTGCACTATGCATCGCCGGCTGACTATGAGATGCTCTGCGGCTACCGGAAGTGGTTTTATGCACCGTCAGTGCAGACAGCTCCCCGTCTATTTGTCCGTTTTGATGGTGCAGCACATCAAGCGGTGGTGTGGGTCAATGGAAAGTTGGCTGGACAGCATAAAGGTGGCTATACTTCATTTGAAGTCGAGATTACAGACCTGGTGGACAGAGAAGGGGAAAATCTCATTACGGTGCAACTGAACACACGCGAGGATCCATCTATTCCGCCGTTTGGATTTGTCATTGATTATCTGACCTATGGTGGACTTTATAGGGAAGTCTGGCTGGAGGCTTCATCTGAAAACCGAATAACGGACCTGTTTGTATATACACCGAATCTGACTGTTGCAAATGTGCAATGGACGGCGGAACGTTTGGGTGATGTCACAGGAATCCGTATCATTCTGGAGACGTCGGATGGAAGGCTCATGGCTGAAAAGACGGCAAAAGCAACAGAGACAGGGGAAACGCAAATTTCTGTCCCCGAAGCACAGCCATGGGATATTGAGCGCCCTGTTTTATATCATGCCAGGGCAGAACTTGTGAATGCTATAGGAGAGATTACAGACCGTAAGAGGGTCACTTTTGGCTTCCGCACAGCACAATTTAAGGCTGACGGTTTTTACCTTAATGGCAAAAAGACATTCCTGCGTGGTCTGAACCGCCATCAAAGCTATCCATATATCGGCTATGCGGCTCCTCAAAGTTTGCAGCGGGAGGATGCACGCATTCTCAAGGAGGAGCTGCAGTGCACAGCAGTACGTACCAGCCACTACCCACAGAGCCGGTATTTTCTGGATGAGTGCGACCGGCTTGGACTCATGGTATTCACTGAACTCCCCGGCTGGCAGCATATAGGAGATGAAAAGTGGAAGGATGCTGCCTCTTTGATGCTGGAGGAGATGATCAAAGAGGACCGCAACCATCCTTCTATTATTCTTTGGGGTGTCCGCATCAATGAAAGTGTGGACGATGATGAATTTTATACCCGCACAAATAAACTTGCACACAGTCTGGACCCGAGTCGCGCCACTTCCGGTGTGCGATATCTGGAGAAAAGTCACCTTCTGGAGGATGTTTATGCTTATAATGATTTTTCCCATAATGGTGTAACGCCCGGTGCCAAAAAGAAAAAAGATGTGACCCCGGATATGAAAAAGGCGATGCTTATCTCTGAGTGTAACGGTCACATGTATCCCACCAAGTCCTTTGATGACGGTCCTCACCGGCAGGAACATGCCTTGAGACATGTGAGGGTACAGAATGCTGCTTATTCGAGTGGTGAACATGCCGGATGCTTCGGCTGGTGTATGTTTGATTATCAGACGCATAAGGATTTCGGTTCCGGCGACCGCATCTGTTACCATGGTGTGATGGATATGTTTCGTAATCCGAAACTTGCGGCGTCAGTCTATGCGAGCCAGGGAGATGCAGAGCCGATACTGGAAGTCAGCTCTTCCATGGCCATCGGTGACAGCCCTGCGGGACAGTTGGGTGATATCTATGCATTCAGCAATGCGGAAGAGGTGAAGCTTTACAAAAATGATGCGTTCGTGACCAATTTGCATCTCAGTGAGTGGACCGGTTTGCCTCATCCTCCATTTGTTGTAGATGATACCATCGGCGAACTTCTCGAAACAGAGGAGCATTTCTCGCATTCCAAGGCGAGAATCCTCCGTGACTGTTTGCTGGCCGCGGGGAAGTACGGCCTCTCCGGGCTTCCGCTGCATTACATTCTGAAGCTGGGATGGTGTATGCTCCGCTATAAAATGACTTTCTCTGACGGCGTGGCTCTTTATGGTAAATATGTAGGAAACTGGGGTGCTGAAGCCACCAGATGGCGCTTTGATGCCCTGAGTGATGGAAAAGTCGTTCGCAGTATTACACTTTGCCCCAGTGCAAAGCTGCATTTCTCAGTCCGGACAAGCTGCACAACATTACATGAAAAAGATACTTATGACATGGTGGCCATCAGGGTACGTATACTTGACGAGAATGGAAATATTGCTTCCTATGCACAGCTTCCCGTACACTTCAGTGTTGAAGGAGATGCTGCTCTTGTCGGGCCGGAGATTGTGGTAGCAGAGGGTGGCATGACGGGTACTTATCTAAATACAGTGGGTACCGAGGGGAAAGCAATGCTGACAATTTCTGCTTTGCATGTGGAACCTGTCACGTTGGAGTTCAATATAGAAAAGGAGGATGTTGTATGGAACTTACTTTAAAACAGAAAGCTGCATTCGGCATTGGTGCTGTGGGTAAGGATATGGTATATGCCCTGTCTTCTTCGTATGTTATGTATTATTACCAGGATGTGCTGGGGCTTTCTGCCAGTTTTGTCGGCTTGATATTGATGATAGCCCGTTTTTTTGATGCATTGAATGACCCGTTCATGGGTGTTGTGGTGGCAAAGACGCGTTCTCGCTGGGGACGATTCCGCCCGTGGATTTTTTCCGGGACTTTGCTCAATGCACTGGTACTCTATGCACTCTTTGCCGCTCCGGTGATGGGGGAGGCAGCATTGATGGTTTATTTCAGTATTGTGTATATCCTCTGGGGTGTTACCTATACGATGATGGATATTCCCTATTGGTCAATGATTCCTGCAGTGACAGAGACCCCTAAAGACCGTGAAAACCTTTCTATGGTGGGGCGTACATGCGCAGGTGTTGGTTCGGCTATCATCGCTATGTTCACTATGCTCCTGGTGGGTATTCTTGGAGGAGAAAGCGAGCGCTCAGGTTTCCGCAGCGTGGCATTGATTGTTTCACTAATCTTTGTGGTGACAGAAGTAATATGCTGCCTGTCAATGCGTGAGAATACTAAGGGGGAGATGAAGACGGCAACAGTGAAGGAGATGTTCTCTGCTCTATTTCACAACGACCAGGCCATGGTGGTGGTCGGCAGCATCATTTTAATCAACTCGGCTTTATATTTGACATCGAACTTTATCATCTATTTCTTCAAGTATGATTTCGGTGGAACAGGCTGGAAAGCTACCTATACTCTGTTCTCCACTGTAGGAGGGGCCGCACAGATTCTCGGAATGATGGTGCTTTATCCACTCTTACGAAAGAAATTGAGTAGTATACAGGTGTTCCATTTGAGTCTCGTGCTGGCTCTCTCTGGGTATGCGGCACTTCTGGTGTTCTGTCTGATCGGGCTGTCACATAGTCTTGTGTTGTTGTGTATCCCGGGTGTGGTTGTGTTTGCTTCGAATGGTATGTTGAGTGTTCTGACCACACTGTTTCTCTCCAACAGTGTGGATTACGGTGAGCTTAAGACCGGACGTAGAGAGGAGAGCGTCATCTTTTCCATGCAGACTTTCGTTGTAAAGGCAGCTTCCGGTGTAGCTGTATTCTTGACCGGCATAGGACTCGATCTTATCGGGCTTGTAGGTAATACAGATGAAACCGGCCCTGTCGCAGTGCAAAGTGCCTCAACTCTCCTGGGGCTCCGCCTCTCGATGACAATACTTCCGATGATTGTTCTTATTGCTGCACTTATATTGTTCCGACGTAAATTTATTTTGACAGATGAGCGTGCTATGGAAATCAGTGAGCGTCTTCACGTGGAGGAAACCCGTAATGACTGAAAATCTATGCTGGAGGGCGGAAACAGAGGGCGGCATACGGGAGGGAAAGTACCAGATTGCCCAATGGGGTGAAGTGCATCTATCTCAAGAGTTGCCTATGGGAAAAGTGAAGAGCATAAAGGCTGAGTTACCATGGAAAATGGCAGAGGACGAACGGCTGTTTATGAACGGCTACCAGACATGGACGTACAGCCCGGAGCTGGACAGGACCGGAAAACTACGTGGTACGGATCATATCCCGGCTTTTCTCCTGAAAAAATATTCTTTTGATCGATATGGTGATTATCATTTTGTACGCTATGGCCGTCATAGTGGTCAGAGCCATGGTTTTTCCTATTGTTATTTCCGGAAGGAAGACCGCTTTCGGCTGATTGCATCGCTCGATGAGAAGTCTGGTTATACTATCTTCCGGTATGACAGCAGAAGAGAACTCCTGGTGCTGGAAAGGGACTCTGTGGGTGTTGAGCATCCAGGCGGGGAATTCCCGCTTTTTGACTTGTTTTTTGCCGAGGGCAGTGAGACAGAGGTGTTTGACCTCTGGTTCCAGGCAATGGGTATAAAACCGAGAACTGAAAAGAAAATGGCAGGTTATTCCAGCTGGTATAACCGCTATCAGAATATCACCGAAGATACCATCAAGGAGGACCTCGACGGGTGCCGGAGCATTTTCAATGCAGGTGATTTGTTTCAAATTGATGATGGCTGGGAGCCGAAGGTGGGGGATTGGCTGGAGACAGATAAGAAGAAATTCCCGAACGGGCTCAAAGGCATGGTGGATGAGATACATAAAAACGGCTTTAAGGCAGGGCTCTGGCTGGCTCCGTTCGTTGCGGAGAAAGAGTCAAAAGTCTTTATCGACCATCCTGACTGGCTGCTGAAGGTAGAAGGTAAACCGTGGTGCTGTGGATGTAATTGGAGTGGTTTTTATTCTCTCGATATCGATAATCCGGAAGTGCAGGATTATTTAAATGAGGTCTTTGACCGTGTATTGAATGAATGGGGATTCGACCTTGTCAAACTGGATTTTCTCTATGGGGCAGCTCCTTTCGGCAATAGAGAAGAGAGCAGAGCGACCAGAATGTACCGCGCCATGCGGCTTTTGCGTACCTGGTGTGGTGAAAAGCTGATTCTTGGATGTGGTGTTCCTGTGATGCCGGCCTTCGGAGTTGTAGACTATTGCCGTGTCGGCTGTGATGTGAGTCTGGATTGGGATGACGTGTGGTATATGCGTCATTTCCACCGGGAACGGGTCTCTACAAGGCAGGCAATAAACAACACCTTTTTCCGTCGCGAGCTCAATGGTCGCGCTTACGGCAATGATCCGGATGTTTTCTTCCTCAGGGAAGAAAATTGTAAGCTGACTTCCGGGCAGAAACAGATCCTTGCCACAATAAACGCCCTTCTGGGTAATGTGTTCCTCACCTCCGACATGCCATCCCGTTACACGGAAAGAGAGAAAGAGGAGTACCATCGTCTCCGTAATTTGTTTGAAAGAGCTCAGCATGTGGAGGTAAAAACAGAAAATGATGCAATTGTGATCCATTATTCTCTGGATGGGAAACGTGAGGAACTGAAGTACAGAATTTTCGACTTAAAATCATAGGCAGTATGAATGAACGTCTGTTCAAAATTGGATAAAAAAGTAAGGAATTATAGAAAGTTTACTCGTACATATACATAAAAGGTGGTAAAGTAACGAGGAAATCAGACAATTATATAAGCTGTACATAAGTAAAAAAGGGAGAAAACAGATGAATACAGGCAAGAATGGCGCAAAAATCCTTGCTGTTGCCGGAAAAGGGGGCGTCGGTAAGACCTCATTGGCGGCAGTCATGGTCAAGCTTCTTGTATCGACATATCCCGGTAAGCGGATCCTGGCCATAGATGCAGATCCGGCTGTCGGCTTGTCCACCGCATTGGGAGTGGACGTGAAACTCACTGTGGATGACATTCGCAAAGAGGTGATTGCTAACGCAGAGGAAGGCAATGCAAAGGCAGCAATTGAATTGCTCGGGGAAGCTAGATACCGTATTTTTGACGCACTCGTCGAAAAGGACGGCTTTTCTTTTATTGCAATTGGTAGGCCTGAGGCTGCCGGCTGTTATTGCAAGGTCAACAGTTACCTCAAGGAAGTCATCGGTCTTCTGGCAGAAAATTATGATTACATCGTAATTGACGGAGAGGCCGGAATCGAACAGATTAACCGCCGTGTTATGGAAAAGGTTACGCATCTTATTCTGGTTACAGACTCTTCAAAGAAAGGTACCCAGGTTGTGAAGACCATCAAAGAGGTGGCAGACGAGCTTGTGATGTATGATAAGATCGGTGTGATTGCAAATCGTCTTCCGGACTTGAATGTAAAGGCTTACATGGATGTTGGTGATATCCCGGTACTCTCATATATTTTGTCGGATGCTTCACTGGCAGAGTATGATCTTAAAGGAAAGAGCGTGTTTTATCTGGATGATGATGCTCTGATAGTCAAAGGGGCCAGGGAAGCCTTGGCCAGGATAGGGATATTGGAAGAATAATGGGAGGCAGGTTTGAAGGACCTAAAACATTTATATTATTTTGAAAGACTGTTGGAAGATGCCAATAATGAACTTGTGCGCAAGGCCCAGGATGAGGGGCTCAAGTGCATTGCAACAACTTGTGAGAATGTGCCTGAACCGCTTTTGAATCTGCCGGGAGTTTTCTCTGTAAGACTCCGTGCACCGCGTACCGGCTCTATGGATATGGCCACTTATTACATGACAAGTTTCCTTTGTGAATACAGCAGGGCACTTCTGGAAAGAGCCATTGAGGGTGGTTACAATTTCGCCGACGGCGTAGTGACTCCGGATGGATGCAGTATGATGAACCGTTGTGTAGAGAATATGGAACTCTTGAAGACCATGGGGGATGGCAAGGACGGATTTTTCTGGGAATATATGGAAATCCCTCAGAAGAATGATGAGAATGCGCTGGAGCTGTACACTTTGCAATGCCGTAACCATATCCTCAAGCCCCTCTCTGAAAAGTATGGTATTGATACATCCGATGCAGCTATCCGCAAAGCTGTGGAACAGCATAATGAAGTATGTCGTCTGATCCGCGAAATCGGAGATTTCCGTAAGGAAGCAAGACCGAGGGTGACAGGATATGAGTTTCATATCATTACCCTGGTAAGCTATGTGGTTCCGAAACACCTTATTATTGACGCTCTCCGTGAGACACTTGAGGAGATCAGGACCCGTGAGCCGGACGGTGAGGGAAAATACCGTGCCCGTGTAGTCTTTGTCGGCTCCGAGGTGGATGATGTTGACGTGATTAAACTCGTGGAGGAGTCCGGTGCCTATGTTTGTGCAGACCGTTTCTGCTACGGGTCTTTGCCTGGGCGTGATGAGATTATCCTTAATGACAGTGAAGATGTTGTCAGACAGATATGCCGCCAGGTGCAGGGAAGAGCACAGTGCCCGCGTTATTGGGATATGGCTAAGATGACCGGCAGGCGTGACTATGTAGCATCTCTTGCCAAGGAATACGGTGCGGACGGAATTATTTATGAACAGATGAAGTTCTGTGATCCATGGGCTTATGAACGTATGATCGGCACCATTGTGCTGCGTGATGAGCATGGCTATCCGGTACTTGCTGTGGACAGGCCGTATTCTATCGGTTCCTCCGGTCAGATGCGTACACGTGTGCAGGCATTTGTGGAGAGTATTGAAATCAAGAAAATCCAGGGAGGGAAGAAATAATGGCAAAGGAAATAGGTGCGGAAGCACTGGGCAGATTTTTTTCCAAAGGAAAAGTGCGTAAGAGACGTGAATGGCGTGGGTTCAAAGATACTTTTTACGATTACACGCGCTGGCTTTATATCATGAAGCAGCTGGCCGGATTTATCATCAAGCCGAGAAATATCAAGGCAATGTTCCGCTACCGCTGGATGGCAAACTATCTTGCTGTGCCGATGATGGTGGATAAGCACACCCAGGGCCTCCGCGGGCCGTATCTGAGAATGTGCCACCTGGAGCAGGATTTGGTTGTCTATGATGTGGCGAAATTGCTTGACAGTCTCTTCCGTGGGGACCGCCGTATCGGCAATGACAAAAAGTTTTCCAGTAAGGTTGTTTTGGTGGATGAGAACGAGATGACGGCTGTTCTGATGGGGTTCCCGACCCTTAAGGGGCTTTCACGTGAGACTCCTTCTACATATGTCCCGGTTCTTCTGAATCAGACTGCAGCCCTACATTACATTGATGTGGCACAGGAGTTTGGCTTAGCTGGGGACGTCTGTCCGATGCCCGAGGCGGAACTCGGAGTTTCCATCGATGATGATGCTCCGGTTCTTGGTGCATGTGCAGTACAGTGCAATACGACATGTGACGGTTCCCTTATGGGTAACGGCGGCATTGCCAAGAGACTGGAACTTGAGGATGGTATCCCGATTTTCCAGCTGGCGGCACCGCTGCGTCACAGAGAGGACGATGTGCAGGAATACGCGGCACAGGAGATCAGAAACTGTATTGCATTCATTGAGGAGAAGACAGGGGAGAAATGGGACTGGGCATACTACTTTGAGTGTGCAAAACGTGTCAACGAGTCCACGAGACATCGTATGGAGTGGCTCGATATGAACAAGACAGATTACCCTCAGGTCTTCGGCTCCAACCTTGCACTCTACACAGAAACCAACTACATGGCTATATGTGGAAAGGTGCCGGCATTTGTTGAAGTGGACCGTAAGCTTACTGCTCTTGCCAACCAGGCATATAAAGAAAAGAAGATGATGGCGAGAGAATACCGCCACCGTGCAATTGTATGGGGCGTGCAGTCTCACTTTTATATGGACTTCCTGCTCTGGATTCTGAATTGCTGGGGAATTGTTCCTCTCACTGATATGCTCTCCATGGTCAATACCGATATGATTGCAGAGGAAGATACTCCGGAGAACCGCGAGAAGGCATACTATGATATGGCATGGCTTACAGAGAATATGATTATGAGAAACCGTACCCACGGCGGATACAAGGTTCTGCTTGACGAGCTCTGGGAGTATTGTGAGGAGTTCAATGCCGATATGGTCATTCTCTGGGAGCACATGTCATGCAAGGCACTTACCGGAATGCATGGACAATTTGAGGAGAAAGCCAGAGAAAAAGGTATCCATCTTGTGTGGGTAACACATGACCTCTTTGACCCGAGGATCGTATCACGTCAGGGGGTTCGTGATCAGATCAATCGTTATATGAGAACTGTATTTAAGGAAGAACCACTGGATCCGTCGCTGGAAGTGTTACCCGACGAGCATTCATGGTGATAAAGGAGAGAAAAATGAAATATTATGGCGGATGTGATTCTGGATCAACTTATACAAAGTGTGTGATTATTGACGAGAATGGAAAGATGGTGGCTGATGTTACTCTCCGTAGCCGTATTAACGCGGTCCTTTCCTGTGAAGAGTCAATTGAAAAGGCAGTGGCTCAGGTGCCTGATTTGAAATCAGCTGATGATCTAGCTTATCTGGTGGGTACCGGGTACGGACGTAACAAGGTACCTTCGGCAGATGAGAATATTTCGGAGATTTCCTGTCATGCCATGGGTGTGCATGTGGCGGACCCGACTGTAAAGGCCATTATCGACATCGGGGGACAGGACGTGAAGGGGATTGCCATCGACAGTGACGGGACTGTGCTGAACTTTGCCATGAATGACAAGTGCGCGGCGGGAACGGGACGTTTCTTTGAGGCGATGGCAAAGGCATTCGAGATGGATCTCTCTGAGTTTTCGAAGTTATCATTGAAAGCAAAGAATGTAATTCCAATTACTTCACAGTGTACTGTGTTTGCAGAGTCTGAGGTTATCTCCCTGGTGGGAGAGGGCAAACCTATGGATGAGATTGCCGCAGGGATTGAGCTCTCTGTTGCCAAGCGTTGCTTTGTTATGGCAAAGAAGGCAGGTGCTGTTGATTCCATCACACTCACAGGCGGGTGTGCGAAGAATGACGGCCTGAAGAAGGCAATTGAAAAGGTATTGAATCTGCGTGTCATAGAACTACCTATTGATCCGCAATTGATGGGAGCTTTGGGGGCGGCAGAGTTTGCACGCCAGAAGGGGCTGTCTAAGGAAGGAAAGGTGTAATATGGCATTATTTCTACATATACTCTTGATTATTTTGATTGTATTAGCCTGCCTTTTTGTCCTGAGTTTCATCGTTTATTTTTTCAATCTCGATATGAAACTTACTTCGGCAATCGAACCGCTATTGCAAAAGCACTATGATAAGATAAAAAGAGATACTCATCTATGAGACTTTACGATGAGATTATCTCCGATATCCTTTTCTCTCTTGCCGGGATGGAATGCCGTAAGCTTCCTTGTGGAAGTGATGCAGACCCTGTGAGGAGAGAGTGGCGTGATGAAGGCAGGGCAATGATGATTCTCTCGCCTGACATGGCGTATGAACTGGGCGGGAGCGGGCTTCCTGCCATAGGCAATACTCTTCTCACGGCCGATAATAATCTTGTGCCCGGGGATGAGATTACTCTCGTAGGAAAGGATCTTCCCGAGATTACTGGAGATAGTCCATATGCAAGGATCGCCCTCGTTCGTGTCAGAGAGGATTCTGTCGGGGAAGGGAATAAGTTATATAATACAATTAGGAATATAGGGTATTTCCGTTACCGCATTTTCCCCTCGGGCTTTATGCTTCGTGTGTCTTCTTCCCGTGGCAGGGAGAGTGTGCGTGTGTCATCGGATGCACTACATGAGGGACTCGATTTTACAGCTGTCGGCAATGCCATGCTGAAGGCGCTCCACCTCTACAGGGAGGTTGAGGCCGCCAGGATTATCTTTGTCACTGACCCTGATGTGGACTATTGTGCATTTGCGGACGGGGTGAAAAAGGCAGGAGATATCACATCGGCTATCGATCATATGCTGAAGGATGTCAATATGGACTGTTCTTCATGCGGACTTCAGGAAGTATGTGATGAAGTTGAGGAATTGAGGGGAATTCACTTTGGCATAAGTGGAAATAATGTATGATAAATATAAAGCATCTGGTATGCTGACAATAAGAAGGAGAAGGAAGGTACAGACATGGATATGAATAAGTACAATGAGTGGCCTGCAAATCATAAGGGCGACAAGAACCCGAGTCCGAAAATTATCGCTCTGGGAAAACGTATCACGGATGTTGCCAAACATATGATTGGTGGCGTGACCGTTGAGGATCCGGAATACTGGGGACTGGCAGAGATTATCACCGAGGAAATGGCCGAGGTCGGGCTGACTATGAAAAAGCGTGAGCATTACACGTTTGATCAGCTTTGTGAGATGAACAAGGACAAGGTTAATGAAAAGGGAAGGGATGGATTCCAGAAGTTGTTGGATGAAATGTCCTATGTCGGCCTCCTGGAGTATGACTATGGTTATCATTATGACCACAACGGACGTACGGCACCACCTTCAGAAAGACGTTACACACTTCCAATGTTTGTACCCGGCTCTGCTGAACTTTTCAATATGGAAGAGGTTCCGGGTGATTTGAATAAGAACCCGAGACTGGAAAAGCATCCGGATGTCGCTGCATTCTTCGAGCGTATGACTTATATACCTCTGGAAGGTATTACACAGATGGTTCCCCCTGGAGGAGCAGGGGTTGGCATGCATGTCATCCCTGTCGAGAAGGCAATCTCCATGAAGAGCGAAGCTGTCGACATCGAGAAATTATCTTATTGGCTGAGCAAATATGAAGGTCATATCGGTGTCGGACGCTGTTCATGCCGTGCATCACGCAAGGCAATCGGGGAAGGTGTTGCAGATGATGATGCTGAGTGGTGTATCGGTGTCGGTGATTTTGCCGACTATTGCCGTGAGACAGGAAAAGGCCATGACATTACTAAAGAAGAAGCACTTGCCATTCTCAAGCGTGCCGAAGACAACGGATTTGTGCACCAGATCACAAATATTGACGGTGAGAACAAGATCTTCGGTATCTGTAACTGTAACGTAAATATATGTAACGCACTCCGTACATCACAGCTCTTCAATACTCCGAACATGTCACGCTCTGCATATGTTGCACATGTTGACAAGGATAAGTGTGTGGCCTGCGGACGCTGCGTTGAATATTGCCCTGCAGGTGCAACAAGACTGGGACAGAAACTGTGCAAGAAAGACGGAACTGAGGTTACTTATCCGAAGCAATTGCTTCCGGACAGAGTGAAGTGGGGCAAGGAGTACTATGATCCGGATTACAGGGACAATAACCGTATAAACACCCACAAGACAGGTACAGCTCCATGTAAGACAGCCTGCCCTGCACATATTGCCGTACAGGGATATTTGAAGAAGGCTGCACAGGGTAAGTATGATGAGGCTCTGGCATTGATTAAGAAGCAGAATCCGTTCCCAGCTGTCTGCGGACGCGTATGTAACAGACGCTGTGAGGATGCATGTACCAGAGGAACCATTGACAAGCCTATTGCAATCGATGCCGTGAAGCGTTTCATTGCAGATCGTGACCTCCATGCAGATACCAGATATATCCCACCTGTAGTTGTTGCAGGCAGCATCCATAAGAACGGATGGGATGAGAAGATTGCCATCATCGGTGGCGGCCCGGCAGGTCTCTCGTGTGCATTCTATCTGGCTGAGAGAGGATACAAACCGACTGTCTTTGAAAAGAATGAGATGGCAGGTGGTATGCTCCGCTACGGTATTCCGTCATACAAGTTGGAAAAAGATGTCATCGAGGCTGAGATTGACGTCATCAGAGAGATGGGTGTCGAGATAAAAACTGGTGTGGAAGTAGGTAAGGATGTTACTTTGGCTGAACTCCGCAAGCAAGGCTACAAGGCATTCTATATCGCAATCGGATGCACCGGAGGCCGTCTTCCCGGCATCCCCGGAGATGATGCGGAAGGCACATTCACAGCAATCGATTATCTTAAAGGTGCAAATTGCGGTGGTGCAAATTACACAGGCCGTGTCGTTGTTGTCGGCGGTGGAAATGTATCTATCGATGCTGCCCGCGTCAGCTTGAGAAACGGTGCATCTGAAGTCATCCAGCTCTGTCTTGAGAGTGAGAAGGAGATGCCTGCATCGAAAGAAGAAGTGAAAGAGGCCGAAGAAGATGGTGTTACAATCAAGTGCGGATGGGGGCCGAAGGAAGTTCTCGTCAAAGACGGCAAGGTAAGCGGAATCATCTTCAAGAAGTGTATCTCTGTATTCGAGGAAGTTGACGGCAGAAAGAAATTCGCTCCGAAATATGATGAGAATGATACCATTACAATCGAGTGTGACCGTGTAATCTTTGCTATAGGCCAGATGTCTCTCTGGGGAGACCTCTTGAAGGGTGAGAATGTGGAGTTCAGGGGCCCGGCTCTTGTGGCAGACGGACTGACATATCAGGTGAAAGGCGCTCCGGATCTCTTTATAGGTGGAGATGTCATGACCGGCCCGAAGTTCGCAATTGACGCTATCGCAGCGGGACATTGGGCTTCCGAATCCCTGCATAGGTATGTGCAGAACGGCCACATGACAATCGGACGCAACAAGTGGGAATTCATTGAACTCAATAAGGACGATATCCTTGTGGAGAGCTATGACAATTCGTCCCGCCAGTCGGAAGGTTTTGATAAGACTGTCGGTAGCGATCCTTTCAGGGATGGTCATGTTGCACTTACTGAAAATCAGGTTAAGATTGAAACTTCCCGCTGTTTGGGCTGTGGTGCCACAATTGTTGACCCGAATAAGTGTATCGGCTGTGGTGTGTGTACGACAAAGTGTGAGTTTGATGCAATCTCGCTTCATAGGGAGCACCCTGAGTGTTCAACAATGATTAAGGCGGAAGACAAGTTCAAGGCTATCCTTCCTTACCAGCTGAAACGTGCAGTCAAGATTGTGTTCTCACCAAAGACTGCTGAGGAAAAGGCCCAGATCAGGGCAGCCAAGGAAAAGAAGTCACTTAAGTGAAATATTTCTATGTGATTTAGGTTAAGTTCTGTTGCCAATAGACACTCCATAGTCTATTGGCACAGCTTTTGAGGTACGAGATAAAGTACCGCTGTATCCGGCGGGCCAGGTACAGAGAAAAGGGAAATCCCGAGTATGAATATGAAAAAGATCCGGCTTCTATTTTTTGCACTGGTTGTTGTCATCTGTATGTCTTCATGCACAAAGACACAGGAAAGTGTCAGGAGGGGAGACAGTGTCGTGATTGCAATCGGCTCTGAGCCTGAGACACTCGACCCGACTTGCGGCTGGGGACACGGGAATTCCCCTATCGTGCAAAGTACGCTCGTGAAATATAACGCTGATCTGGCTTTTGAGAATGATCTGGCAACAGGCTATGAATTATCTTCTGACGGTCTTATCTGGAGATTCACAATCCGTGATGATGCATCGTTCACCGATGGTGTGAAAGTCACTGCAGGTGATGTTGCTTTTACTCTTGAAACTGCAAAAAAAGCACAGGGCTCTGTTGACCTTACATACATGGAGAGTGCTGTTGCACTTGATGATAATACTGTAGAGATTCATCTTTCCTCTCCTGCTTCCATTTTTCTCAATACTCTTGCATCAATAGGTATTGTGCCTGAACATGCGTATGACGAGAACTACGGCCTGCATCCGATTGGATCAGGGCCGTATAAACTTGTTGAGTGGAAGAGGCAGGAACAGATAATCTTTATTGCAAATGAGGATTATTATGGGAGCGTTCCCGAAATTAAAAATGTGACGGTAGTTTTTATGAGTGAGGATGCTGCCCTTGCCGCTGTCCAGGCCGGAGAAGTGGATGTCGCATACTCCACTGCTACTCTCGGGAATATAAAAGTAGAGGGATATCATGTGGAGGCGATTACCTCTGCCGACAACCGTGGTTTTACATTGCCTCTGTCACCGAATGAGGGAAAAACAACAGAAAGCGGCGCACCGATAGGCAATGATGTTACCTCAAAGATTGAAATCCGTCAGGCTATTGCCTATGCCCTCGATCGCCAGCAGATTGCAAATGTTGTCCTCAACGGATTTGCTAGGCCCGCTTATTCTGAAAATGACGGCATGCCATGGAATAATCCTTCAGTCAAAATCGATACCGATGTTGAATATGCTAAGAAGCTCCTTTTAGATGCAGGCTGGGCCGACACAGATGGTGACGGTATTGTTGAAAAAGACGGGCTCAAAGCTGAATTCAGATGTTTATATCCCTCTGGTGATTCTGTCCGGCAGGCTGTCGGTATGGCTGCAGCAGAACAGCTGAAAGCAGTCGGCATTAGAATGAATGTGGAGGGAAAGAGCTGGGACGAGATTACTCTTCTAATGTTCTCTGAGGCAGTTCTTATGGGGTGGGGATCGGCGAACCCGAATGAGACCTACTATCTTTATCGCTCCGGGGGTGCTTTTCTGGATGATTTTTATAATCCGGAAGGCTATCAAAGTGAAGTGACAGACGGCTATCTTGAAGCGGCAATGTCTGCTTTGACAGCTGAAGAGGCCAATGAGAACTGGAAGAAGGTACAGTGGGACGGTACTACCGGGACTGCCATGCAAGGAGAGTGCCCCTGGGTCTGGATTGTCAATCTTGATCATGTGACTTTCGTCCGGGACGGTCTCTCCATCGGCAACCAGCCGGTACACGGACACGGGCATGGTCTTCCATTGATTCAGAATCTGGATGAATGGACATGGACTGAATGATACATACGATTTCTTGGAAATTTGGGGCTTTTGAATGAAGGGAATAGCGGGACGTCTGTTCAGTGCAATTGTTACTTACAGTTTGAGGATTATATCTCTGCTCATTGCGGTGAGCATCATATCATTTGTCCTTGTCTGTGCTTCCCCCATCGATCCTGTTCGACAATACATATCGGGACTGGGTACAGCGGTATCTGGGCAGCAGCGCCTGGAGATAGAGGAATATTGGGGTATAAATGATCCACCTCTCGAAAGGTACTTTTCCTGGCTGCAAGAACTCCTCAAGGGTAACCTTGGTGTGTCATTGATTTACCGTCGTCCTGTTTTAGATGTAATCAGTGAGCGTTTTCTCAGTTCTCTTGCCTTGATGGGCTGTGCATGGCTTTTATCTGGAGTGATCGGCTTCTCTCTCGGATGTGTCATGGGAATGAACAGAGACAGGATGTCTGACAGGATATTGAAAAAGCTGTGCTATATTCTGAGCTCTGTTCCAACCTTCTGGCTTGGACTAATTTTCCTGCTTGTTTTTGGAGTATGGCTGAGGTGGTTTCCCGTCGGTTTCTCCTCTCCTGTCGGTGTGTTGAGTGAAGATGTGACTATATGGCAGAGACTCTATCATCTGATTCTGCCTTCCTTAACATTGAGCATGATGTCATTTGCTGAGATTGCACTTCATACCCGTCAGAAGCTGGTCTCCGTCCTGAATAGTGAATATGTTCTCTATGCAAAAGCAAGAGGTGAGGGCAAGTGGACAGTTCTATGCCGTCATGGACTCAGGAATATCATGCTTCCTGCATTGACAATCCAGTTCTCATCCTTTGCCGAGCTTTTCAGCGGTTCTGTCCTGGCGGAAAATGTGTTCAGCTATCCGGGACTCGGAAGTGCGCTCTCGAGAGCCGGACTGGAGGGGGATGTTCCCCTCCTTTTGGGAATAACATTGTTTTCTGCTTTGTTTGTCTCTTTGGGCAATATGATTGCAAATCTGCTTTATAGGGTGGTAGATCCTCAGATCAGGAAGGTGGAAGAATGAGAAGATTGAACCACCGGACAAGGACACTCATTCTGTCTTCTACCATATTTCTCCTCATTGTCATTGTTTATGCATGCGGCATGTTCATTTCTGAGGATGATGTGACTGGAAGCTTCCTAAGTGCAAAGCAGGCTCCAAGTCTAGCTCATCTCTTTGGAACTGATGCATTGGGGCGTGACTTATTTCTACGGACAGTGAAAGGACTCTCTGTCAGTATCACAGTGGGACTGGCAGCATCAGCTATCAGCGCAATTATAGCCATATTGGTAGGACTTGGTTTGGCAACCGGTTCAAAGCGTGTAGATGCATTAATAAACTGGATTATTGACCTGGTGATGAGTGTGCCTCATACAATTATGATTATCCTGGTTTCCTTCGCCCTCGGGCGTGGGATGAAGGGGCTTATTGCCGGCATTGCTTCGACGCATTGGTGCGGCCTGGCCAGAATTGTCAGGGGAGAGATTTTGGAGCTGCGTTCTCAGCACTATATCGCCGCTTCTCGCAGAAACGGGAAGTCCGGAGGATGGATCTTCGTTCATCATATGCTCCCTCATCTCTTCCCGCAATTTTCCGTCTCATTGATTCTTATGTTCCCTCATGCTATTTTGCATGAGGCTTCCGTCTCATTTCTGGGATTCGGCCTCTCTCCGGAGAAATCGAGTATAGGGATAATACTTTCGGAGAGCATGCGCTATCTGTCGTCGGGCATGTGGTGGGGAGCGGTACTTCCCGGCTTGACACTGGTTCTGGCAGTATTGCTTTTCGATAAGCTTGGTAATTGTCTTGTGGTGGTTCTTGATCCATACAGTGCAGAGGAGTAGAGAAAGCGTCATGCAGCAGAAGAGAGAAACATTACTTGAAATACATAACCTGTCCGTCTCCTTTTGTATGTACAGCCACGGACTGGAGCAGATTCAATTGAGGGTCATCTCCGATTTATACCTGACGGTCAGACCCGGAGAGATTGTTGCAGTTGCCGGATCGTCCGGATCGGGTAAAAGTCTGCTTTCTCAGGCTATTCTCGGAATCCTCCCTGACAACGCAACTGTGAACGGGCATTTGCATTACATGGGGGAGGAACTTACAAGAGAGAGACAGAGAGAGCTATGCGGAAAGGAGATTGCCCTGGTTCCGCAATCGGTGAACTATCTTGATCCATTGATGAAAGTCGGCGCACAGGCAGACGGTCATTATAGACTTAGATTGACGGAGAAAAGGAAAAAACTCTTTGAACGGTTCGGACTTCCGGAGTATACAGAGAGGCTCTATCCTTATCAACTTTCGGGGGGTATGGCACGGCGTGTATTGGTGTCTGCTGCGTTGCTTACAGGTGCAAGACTCATTATTGCAGATGAACCGACACCTGGAATGAGTATTGACCAGGCTGTTGAGGCATTGAAAATGCTGAGGGAAATTGCTAATGCCGGCAAATCGGTCATATTGATTACCCATGACATTGACCTGGCTTTTGAGTTTGCTGACCGTGTGGCTGTCTTTTATGCGGGGACGACAGTGGAGATAGCACCTGCCTGTGATTTTAAATCCGGGCCGGATGCATTGAGGCACCCTTATTCAAAGGCTTTATGGAGGGCTCTTCCCCAGAACGGATTTGAACCTATACCCGGGTTTCAGCCGTATGCCGGTAATCTGCCACATGGGTGTCTCTTTGCTCCTCGCTGCCCGTACAAGACAGTAGAATGTGAAGAAAATGTTCCACCGGTAAGGGAAATCAGGGGAGGAGAAGTGAGGTGCTTTTATGGCTCTTGAGGCAATGAATATCTATTTTAGGTATGACCGGAGGTTGCCGTGGGTGCTTGAGAACAAAAGCATAAGGGTTGAGAGAGGGGAACGTGTGGCAATTTTTGCTCCAAGCGGTTATGGAAAAACAACATTCTCGATGTTGCTCTCCGGTTATCTTGAGCCAACAGAGGGACGGATTCTCCTGGACGGGAAACCTCTCCCGGAGAGAGGAATATGCCCTGTGCAATTAATTCACCAGCATCCGGAGACGGCAGTAAATCCCCGCTGGCGTCTGAGAAGGGTTCTCGAGGAAAGCGGTGAAGTAAGAGGGGATTTACTGGAAACTTTAGGTATTGAGAAGGCTTGGCTTGAACGTTTTCCGCGTGAACTTTCGGGAGGAGAAATTCAACGTTTCTGTGTGGCACGGGCTTTGATGAGCGGGGCGGAATATTTGATTTGCGACGAGATCAGCACTATGCTTGATGCCATCACACAGGCTCAGATATGGCGTGTTGTGCTTGAAGAAGCAGACAGGAGGAATATGGGAATAATCGCCGTGACTCATAATAGACACTTGATAGACTGTGTTGCTTCCCGCATAGTTGATCTTTCTTCTCCCGGGTCGTGAGAGATGCTGTTGGATTGAAGAGGCTTCATAGTTAATAGTTTTTGTAAAATTCCTGTAATAATATGCATTATCTGCATAGATATGCACTTTTCATGCATATGGAAAAATTCTATACTTCACCCTAATAGGAGATATTCCATGAAGAAGATTTTAACTTTACTGCTTGTTGTTTTAACTGTTTCTTCCCTTTTTGCAGGTGGAGCGAAGGAGAGTTCCTCTGTTGATAATTCCCTGAAGAACGTGCAGGAGAAAGGGAAATTCGTACTCGGACTGGATGATTCATTTCCTCCGATGGGATACAGGGATGAAAATGGGGAAATCGTCGGATTCGATATTGATACAGCAAAAGAGGTATGCAAAAGGCTTGGTGTTGAGCTTGTAGCACAGCCGATAGACTGGACAGCTAAGGAACAGGAACTCCAGACAGGCAATATTGACTGCATATGGAATGGATTCACAATCACGCCTGAAAGACTGGAAGCCATGACATTCTCCGATCCTTATGTTGATAATGCCCAGGTTGCTGTCGTAAAGATATCATCAGGTATTGAGAGTCTTTCTGACCTGAAAGGAAAGATAATCGGAGTCCAGGCAGGCTCATCTGCTGAGGATGCAATTGATGATACGGAAGGTTTCAGAGACAGTGTTAAGGAGGTTGTGGAGTTCAAGGACAATCTCACAGCTTTGATGGATCTTGAAATCGGAGGTGTCGATGCGGTTATTATGGATCTCCTGGTTGCAAACGATAATATCGCCCGCTCGGGTAAGGGAATATTCAAGGTTCTTGATGAGGGACTTGCAAGTGAGGAGTATGGAATAGGATTCAGAAAGGGTGATATTGCTCTGAGAGATGCTGTCCAGAATGCACTTAATGACATGGCGGCAGACGGGACCTTGGCTGAAATCGCCACAAAATGGTTCGGTGCTGATATTACAGTCGTAGGTAAATAAGAAATGGAGAAAATGCTTTTGCAGCTTCTGGAGGGGATGTTTGTTTCGCTGAGAGTGTTCATGCTTACTCTTGTATTCTCTCTGCCTCTGGGATTTGTTGTCTGCAGGGGCAAGATGAGTGCATTTAAACCCCTTTCATTCATCGTGGATCTTTATATCCAGATTATGAGGGGAACCCCTCTTATTCTGCAATTGATTTTCTTCTATTTCGCACCATACTATCTCTTCGGGTTTTCTTTCCAGCGTTTCACTGCAGCTATAATTGCATTTACTGTGAACTACAGTGCCTATTTTGCGGAGATATACCGGTCCGGTCTTCAAGCTATAGACAAGGGACAGTATGAGGCAAGTAAGGTTCTCGGATTTTCGAAGAGCCATACATTTTTTCATATAATCCTACCTCAAGTCATGAAGACAGTTATGCCTTCCCTCGGCAATGAGGTCATAACACTTGTCAAAGACACTGCGCTGGCGTCCACTATAGGCGTTATAGAACTCTTCAGGGTTGCCCAGACATCTGCTTCGAGGGTTTTCTCGACAATGCCGATTTTCATTGCGGGAGTCTTCTATTTCATAGCAAATTACATAGTCTCGAAGGTCTTTGCTCTTATTGAGGGCAAACTTGATTACTACAACTAGGGGACAAAGTATGGAAGAGATGATTAAAGCTGAAAACATAAGAAAGAGTTTCGGAAAAACTGAGGTACTCAAGGATATATCATTTAGAGTCAACAAGGGAGATGTACTTTCTGTCATAGGCCCTTCAGGAAGCGGAAAGTCGACATTGCTCAGGATAATTACACAACTGGAGACAGCTGACGGAGGCTCCCTCTCGATAGGGGGTGAGAGTCTATTTGAGGACAAGAACGGGATTGCCGTATACAGCAGGGAAAAGGAAAGGAGACGCATAGCATTGAGGACGGGACTTGTCTTTCAGAACTTCAATCTTTTTCCTCATTTCTCAGTCTTGAGGAATGTGACTGAAGCAGAGAGGGCTGTTCTCAAGATGGAAAAGGCTGAGGCTGAAGATAAGGCTATGAGACTTCTCAAGAGGATGGGTTTGGAGAATAAGGGCGCTTCATATCCCTCAGAGCTCTCGGGAGGGCAGAAACAGAGAGTTTCAATCGCCCGTGCTCTTGCCATGGATCCGGAGGTCCTTTTCTTTGACGAGCCTACTTCTGCTCTTGACCCGGAACTCACAAGGGAGATATTGAAGGTAATAAGGGACCTGGCTGAGGAGAAGATGACCATGGTTGTCGTCACGCATGAGATGAGCTTTGCAAAAGGTATTTCCAGCTGGGCTATATTTATGGATGGGGGCTCCATAGTTGAGGAAGGAGAGCCTCAGAGAATCTTTGACTCTCCAGAAAAAGAGAGGACAAGAAAATTCCTGTCTCTGTTCGAAGATTGAAAAGTCTGATACTTTCCAGAAAATCTGTGTTATAGTTTCTCTGGCTGTCATGTTCTGACAGCTTATATGTTGTGCTATGTTGGATCTTTGTGGAAGAAAAATTACATATTTGAGAATCAGTGTGACAGACAGGTGCAATTACAGGTGCCTGTATTGTATGCCGCCGGAAGGTATAGTGAAGCAGAGTCATGATGATATATGCTCCTTCGAGGAAT
This sequence comes from Faecalibacterium sp. CAG:74, assembly GCA_963638045.1. GTDB lineage: Bacteria > Spirochaetota > Spirochaetia > Sphaerochaetales > Sphaerochaetaceae > Ornithospirochaeta. Next base: position 28,334 of record CAVHPV010000019.1, read on the forward strand.
TGCGAGATATGGCCCGGGCCGCAGTGAAGTGCGGGGTAAGAAAGATAAGGGTTACAGGCGGAGAGCCTCTTGTGCGCCGTGGAATTGCTGATTTTTGCAAAATGCTGAAAGATATACCCGGAGTTGAGGAATTATGTGTAACCACAAATGGAAGCCTTCTTTCCTCTATGGCTGAACCCCTCAAAAGAAGCGGTGTTGACAGACTCAACATAAGCCTCGATACCCTTAGCCCAGAACGCTTTGGTCGAATTACCAGGCTGGGAACCCTTTCTGATGTCCTGGAAGGGCTGGACGCTGCAAAAAAGGCCGGGTTTGAGAGAATCAAGATTAACTCTGTGCTTCTCGGCGGGGTGAATGATGATGAGATTCAAAGTTTTGTGGAACTTACCCGGGAGAATGATTATGAGGTGAGGTTCATCGAGCTGATGCCGATGGGAAATGGTGACTTTCCTCATGCGTTTGTGCCGGCTTCCAGGGTCTTGGAACTTTGCCCGGAGCTTGAGGAGCTTCCCCCTGAAGGGGTTGCGAGGAGATACAAGAAGAAGGGATATAAAGGAGAAGTCGGCCTTATAACACCGCTGAGCAATGAGTTCTGTCCGGATTGTAACCGTATACGGATTACCTGTGACGGCAAGCTGAAGCCGTGCTTGCACTCTGATTATGAAATCCCGCTATGCAATCTCGGTCCACAGGAACTTGAGGATGCGATCCGAAAGGGGATTCTTGCAAAGCCTGAACATCATCACCTTGTCTCTGACGGTGTTACCGGAACACACAGGAGTATGAACCAGATTGGAGGATAGTATGGAGTTAACGCATTTTAATGGTGAGGGGCGTGCCCATATGGTTGATGTGGGTGCAAAAGCTGAGACATGCCGTACCGCCAGGGCCGAGGCAGAGGTTTTAATGGCACCGGAAACCATGGAGAAGATAGAGATGGGAGCAATAGGTAAGGGGGATGTGCTTGCTGTGGCGCAGGTTGCTGGAATCATGGCTGCTAAGAGGAACAGTGATCTTATTCCTATGTGTCACCCGTTGCTGCTGACAAAGGTAGACATATCTTTCAAAACAGGTAAAAAGGGAGAAGGAAGTCACAGTGCTGTTCTCTCCATTTTCAGCGAAGTGCATTGCCATGGTCAGACAGGTGTTGAGATGGAGGCGCTTACGGCAGTGAGTGTTGCTGCTCTTACCGTTTATGACATGTGTAAGGCCGTCCAGCGTGATATGATCATTTCAAGCATTCGTCTCCTTTATAAGGATGGTGGAAAAAGTGGAGTTTATGAGGTGAAATAATGGCTGAAGTTGTTTCTGTTAATATGAGCGATATAAAGGGAGTGCGTAAGCATCCGGTTCCTTATATTGATGTGAAGTGCCGTCACGGCATTGTGGGTGATGCCCATGCGGGAGACTGGCACCGTCAGATAAGCCTCCTGGCTGAGGAGAGTGTCGATACTATGCGCTCAATCTGCCCGATCAAGCTTGATGACGGCATCTTTGCGGAGAATATAAACACAAGGGGAATTGACCTCAGGCATCTTCCCGTCGGGACAAGACTCAGAGTTGGGGAGACAGAACTTGAAGTGACCCAGATCGGAAAGGAATGCCATTCTGACTGTGCCATAAAGAAAGCCACAGGAAGATGTGTTATGCCGACAGATGGTATCTTTGCTATTGTCATCAAGGAAGGAAGAATACAGGCCGGAGACGAGATAGTAGTTCTTTCCTAACAGAGACCCAATCAGAGCGTATATATCTTCACAAAGTAGTAGAGGAAGATAATATGGCAGAAAGAAGAGATGTTAAAAGTGCAATACAGCTCAGGGCACTTCTAGAAAAGGAAGGGATCAATATTTCCCTGGAAACGGCGGAAAAGTATTATGATGCCTGTAAAGCTGAGGGGGAAGTTGGGGATGATGAGCTGGGCTCAGTTTCCGGCGGGGCGTGCTACACAGATGACGGATATCTTTTGACGACTGTAGCTTACGGGTGTAAGTTCTTTGAAAGAGATGAGAGCATGAATGGTGTTGATAACACATGCTATTGCTGTAAATATTGGCACAGACAGACCGGATCCGGATTTGTTCTTGTAGGCGCTCCTCTAAAGTGTGACCACCCTGGAAATAGGAGAAAATGACTATAAGAAGGGCCGAAGGCAGGTATTTGTATACTCTAAGATAAACATTGCAATGCCAGACATAAATAGGTGAAAGTGTATTAGTTTGCTTTATCTTTTCCCCTTAACTATGTTTATTATACCACTTGAGGGGAAGGAATGTTGCATACGCCGGGGTTATCATATGAAATGCTGTCATGGCAGAAAACAAAATAATCGGAAAAAAATATGAGTAGGAGTTGCTGAAATCGTATTGTGATTCACCAAAATCGGAGCTTGTTGCGCTCTATGGAAGAAGGCGTGTGAGCAAGACATGTCTCGCCAAGACTTATTTTGACGAGGCGTTTGATTTCTGGTTCACTGGTCTTTATGATACGCCTCGTAGGGTGATTTTGAAGCAATTTGGTCTGACTCTTTCACGATATTCAGGTGTAAAGACTTCATCTCCCTCCGACTGATTTGAAGCATTCAATTCTCTAAGAGATTATCTTATGTCCCTCGGAAAGAAAAAGGTTGTTGTTTTTCTTGATGAGCTTCCATGGATGGTCCGAAGAGTGATTTTCTTTCTTCATTCTCATTCTTCTGGAACATGTGGCCGACTTCAGTAGAATTGAAGCTTTTTGTCTGTTGATCTGCAACTACCTGGATGATGGACAAATTAATAGGCTATAAGGGAGGGCTTTACGGTAGAGTCAGCCGGGCTATATACCTTTCCCCGTTTACCCTTGGTGAGACCGAACTGTATCTGAAAGTGATGAAGGGAATGATCCTTAATCGCTATCAGATACTTGAAATTTACATGACTGTGGGAGGCATTCCATATTATCTTGATATGGTCCGACCAGATATTCCACTTTCGAGGAACATAGACGAACTTTTCTTCATTGAAGGTGCACCACTCAGGGCAGAATTTGACTTTCTTTTCCGCTCTCTTTTCAAGGGGGCGAAATCGTAAAAAGAGTTATAGAGACGTTGTCCTCCAGATTGTCCGGTATGACAAGGAAAGAGATTCTGGAGAACACAGCGGTTGAGGGTAAGGACCTTCCAAGAGTCCTGGAAAATCTCTCCTCATGCGATTTTATCCGCAAATATGTTTCCATCGGAAAGAAAGAACGTGATGCAGTGTATCAGCTGACCGACCTCTTTTCTCTTTTTCATCTCAGGTTTGCGGCTGATAACAACAGCCAGGATCAGAATTTCTGGACCAATATGTCTTCGAGTGGAGCAAAAAATGCCTGGGCTGGATATGCCTTTGAACGCGTATGCTTTCACCATGTCAAGCAAATAAAGTCAAAGCTGGGTATTCTCGGGGTTTTATCTAATGTCTATTCTTGGTATATGAGGGCTTTCACTGATAAGGACGGGACAGAATGGGGTGGTGCGCAAATAGATATGCTGATTGATAGAAAAGATCAGGTAATAAATATCTGTGAAATGGAATACTCCCTTGATGAATTTGTAATAACAGAGGAATATGAGAAAAAATTAAGGGAGAGGATCTCTCTTTTTCAGCATGTCACAAAGACAAGGAAAGCACTTATACCTACATTCATAACAACCTATGGTGTAAAAAGAAATATGCACAGTTCAATCGTCAACAGTGAAGTTACTATGGATGATCTGTTCCTTTTGCCCTGATTCCGCCTTCCCGGGAAGAGTACAGTCCATCATATATTTTTTCACTTCATTTACTTCACTAGCGTAGTGAAGTAGTAGTGAAGTTGACAGTGAAGTAGTAGTGAAGTAATCGGCCGTTTCCTTATCTCTCAGACTCTTTCAGATACTCCTTTGCATATTCCCAGAAGCTCTCAGCTGTCCCCGGGAGCCTTGTTCCTCTCCGCCTTGAGAGATATGCTGTTCTCTCTGGAGATGGAGATGTAATTGGAAGAATCTTTACTTTCAGGCTTCTCAGAAGCGGGTCGTCGGGAATGACTGCTATGCCGAATCCTGCTTCCACAAGGCCGGCCACAACTTCATCCTCCTCTGTCTCCATTGCCACAATGGGAGAAGCACCCGTCAAGGCAAAGAGCGAGTCTATGCTCTTCCTTAGTCCTGCTTTCTCACATAAGCATATCTGGGGGTAGGGTAAAGTGTCCTCAAGTGTTATTTTATCTCTATCCCCAAGGGGGTGAGAGAAAGGAGTTATCACAACAAAGTCGGAACTTCTGAAAGGAACTGTCTCAAAGACGGCAGGGTCTCCGGGAATTGATGTAAAACCGAAATCGAGTTTTCCGTCCGAAATGGCATTGAGAATACTGCTACTGAAGCCTGTCTCACTGTGTAGTTGGAATTTTACCGGGCACCCGATAGAGGAGGAGAAAGCACGCATAATGGAGGGGACAATTGTTGTTCCGAGAGTGCGTATGCTACCTATGAGGATATATCTTCCGCTTTTCCCGTCCTCCATGACAGATCTTGTTCCAGAGTCAAGAAGTGAGAGGGAAGACTGTACTGTCTTCAGAAATTCCTCTCCATAGCGCGTAAGACAGATTCCCCTTCCTTTTTTCTCAAAGAGGCTGACTCCCAGCTCCTCTTCCAGTTGTGATATTGCATAGGTGAGACTCGGTTGGCTTATATTGACCAGCTCTGCAGCCTTTCCGTAATGCTCTGTTTTAGCAAGGACCTCAAAAAAACGTAGATGATCAAGATTCATTTTTGTTCTTTCCTCTTTTTATTATATATAGAAAATTTCTATCAATTCCATAAGAGGATTCTGTTTGTTCTTTCAATTTCAAAAAAATATAATGGCTGAAAGAAATTACTTAAATAAAAGAGGATGGAGTTGTTATGGAACGCAAAGTGGTTCTGATTACAGGCGGTGCCATGGGACAGGGAAAATCCCACGCGCTCAAGTATGCTGAAAATGGTTTTGACGTTGTTCTTGCCGACATGCAGGATCCGGAGGGTGAAACCTTCAGGGAAACGGTCAAAGAGATTGAGAAGACAGGCGCTAAAGCCCTGGCTGTAAAGTGCAATATATGCTCTGATGAGGATATGAGTAACCTCTTCGAGAAGGCATGGCAGGTCTTCGGACGCATTGATGTTGTGATTGCGAATGCAGGCGTCATCAACTTCGGCTATACATGGGAGTTGACAGATGCACAGGTAGAGAAGGTCATCAATATAGATCTCATAGGTACATGGCGTACAGACAAGTATGCTGCCATCTATATGAGAAAGCAGGGATTCGGGAGGATTATCAACATATCATCAACATCGGGTCTGTATGGTACTCCGAAACTCGCCACATATTGCATGGCGAAGTGGGGTGTCAGGGGACTGACAAAGACCCTCAGCCAGGAGTTGAAGGGGACGGGTATTGTTGTCAACACTGTCTGTCCGACAAAGGTAAAGACACCTATGTGTGAGACAGAGAGCTATGTGCAATTTATAAATGAGCTCACAGGAAAGAACTTCAAGGACTACCATGAGATGTATGACTCAGTCCCGTTCCTCGATGTCGCCGACATTTCCGATATGGTCTATTGGCTCGGAACAAGCCTGAGTGCTGGTAAGTTTAGTGGACGTGACCTTCCACTTGACCTTGGAACACTACAGCAATGAGGGGGAAAGAATGAAAATCACACCTAAGACAAGATGGCGTGTCTTTGCGGGAGTCTGGATCCAGAGCTTGTTTACATCAGCAACGGCTTTCTTCAGTCTTTTTGCACTGCCTCTTACCACTAAGTTTGGATGGAGTACATCCGATTTTAGTATGGCATACACCATCTACATGTTCGTCTATTGTGCAATGGGGTTTGTAGGCGGACTTCTTGCCGAGAAGCTCCAGCCTAGGACGGCAATATATCTCGGACTTGCATTCTTTGCTTCCGGGTGGTTCTTGACAGGCTTTGCCCAAACATTGCCGCAGCTCTATATCTTCTACGGTGTAATGGCAGGTGCAGGAGCAGGAACAATATATCCGGCATGTCTTCCGACTGCCCTCAAGTGGTTTCCCGACAGGAGCGGCTCCATTTCAGGTCTGGTGCAGGCAGGGGCCTCATGTGGACCATTCATCATGTCACCAGTGGCCCAGTGGCTCATAACTACCTATGGTGCGCAGAGTGCATGCAGGATACTCTCCGTTGTCTTCTTGATCGGTGTCGGTAGTGTTGCTTGGATGATAGTGCCGTGTCCGGAGGGATGGCTCCCGAAGGGGTGGACACCGTCCGGAGAGAGGAAAAAGGAACTCAACGCCAGAAATTACAGCATAAGAGAGATGGTCAGTACCCCGGTGTTCTGGGT
>CAVHPV010000020.1:0-34031 GCA_963638045.1 Faecalibacterium sp. CAG:74
GCATAGATTCATACCTTATGCAATCTGTCAAGCACGATTTGGTGCGATTGTCCTACTGATGATGCCGATATCACATCAGCTTCTTTTCCTGCAGAGTTACTTATGAATATCATGGAAAGAGCGTCTCCATGGAAGTAGGAGATATATGCCATAATTCCGCCCAGGGTCGCTGCACTTGCCATACCGAGCCACATTGCCTTTCTTGCCCGATCAGGTTTTCCCGCACCTGCATTCTGCGCAACAAAGGCAGAAATGGATTGCATGTAGGCCATCGGAATCAAGAGGATGAAGATGACAAGCTTTTCTGCGATGCCAACACCTGCCGAAGCAATAACGCCGAGTGTATTTACAATCCCTATGATAATAAGGTAGGAGATTTCGTTGCACATATCCTGCAAAGCAATTGGAGAGCCCATCTTTATGATGTCCTTTGCGGTTCCCCTGTCGAATTTGAGATGCTCCTTCGTGAAAACGAAAGGTAGTCCCTTCTTCTTTATAAGAACAAGGGAGAGGACAACGCTGACTGCCTGTGCTGCCACTGTTGCTATTGCAGCTCCTGCCGCTCCCATTTTGAACTTGTCAATCAAGGTGATGTCTCCCACGATATTGGTCACACAGGCAATCGAGACAAAGACAAGAGGAGAACGAGAGTCTCCCATCCCTCTGAAAACTGCACTCAGGAGGTTGTATGCAACTATACAGATACTGCCACCACCGCAAATCTGTATGTAATGGACTGTCTGGGTTAATGCTTGGATGGGAGTGTTCATTAGATGTGCTATCGGTTTTGCAGCAAGTACCATTACAATACTGAGCACGATGCCGAGGATGCTGAAAACCCTGATGCTTGTTCCCACTACCATGGCTGAGCCCTCGTCGTCTTTGCATCCGATGTGTCTTCCTAAGAGTACAGTCGTTCCCATGGAGAGTCCTGTGATAAAGCCTGTGACAATTTGCATTGTCTGGCTTCCTGTCGATACAGCTGAAATATCTGCAGTAGTACCGAATTTTCCTACAGCCCACAAATCAACCGCTCCGTAGAGGGTCTGAAGCACCAGTGTCAGGAGTACAGGAAAGGCAAAACGTAAAAGGGAAGGTAGAATAGCCGAATCCAAAAAACCGTCTCTTCTCTCTTTCATAGATAGTTCTCAGTCTCCGTTGATTTCCTCTAAGTTTATCTCTGAAATGACATCCAGCATTTCGCAAAACAGTCTTATCTCTTCCGGATTGTAGCGTTCCGTAAGCCGCTTGATTGCTTCGCTGTCCTGGTGGCGGAACACTTTATATTGTGGGACAGCCTCCTCATTGACTTTCAGAGTATTCCTGCGTTTGTCCTTCTCGTCCGTCGTCTTTGTGATAAGTCCCTGTTTTATAAGCTCATTCAGCTTCAATGTGACTCCCGGCTTCGAGACATTCAGAAGCTCGGCTAGTTTAGATGCTGTACACGTGCCACCCATCGTGTAGATCAGCTCGATATATAAAAGGCTGTTGTATGTGATGCTCTCATCTACGAACTTTTTGTTCATCAGCTTCAAATCACACAGGGCGGCACTGTAATAAAAAGTGTCCAGAGTCTTTCTCAAATCCATAATATATTCTCCTAAAAAATTAAGCTAATATAATTATTTTAACTTAATAAATAAGAGTCAATGGCTTTGCTTCAAAAACTATGCATCCTGCTTTATCTTTCCAATAGAACGTGCAATTTCAAAAATATATGAGGGTGTGGAGTCGAGGGCCGCAGCAAATTTAAGAATCAGATGCAGGGAGCATGACTCCTGGTTGCTTCTGAAGAGTTTGTAGTAATTGCCTCTGTCCATTCCCATGCGTTCTATCATGGCGTTGGTGCTGATGTTCTTTTTCTCTCTTATGAGGTTCACTGCGCGGCAGAGTTCACGGAAATGTATTGGGGCTGTATCTATCTGGTCGTCCCCGGCCAGAATCTCTGCGACCTTTAGGAGGGTTTCCACTTTATAACCCATATCGTAGCATTCTTTCCCGAGCAGCCGGGTCTGTATGTACTCTTCGCTGGAGAGAATACGATCAGGACAGCCGAGATGCTGTTGACACAGTTTGAAACAAGCTGCAAAACTTTTGATGTCAAATGACATAATAATCCCTTTCCTTAGCTGAGTAAGGATTCATAATCGGTTGCATCTGTATGAAGATTGCAAATTTACTGGAGCAGCACAGATTCTTCACTGTATGGCTTGTGATGACTCTCTTCTTCTCCCTGTCCCCTTTGTTTCGTGTTTTCCAACAGACTCAATTGTTACATTGAAAAAATGAATTGTAAACAAATTTTATAAAAAATAATGAGTGCCATTTTTTGTCCCTGCGTTTTCATACAAAGGGACAAATAAAGGGGATTAAGATACTACAAAAGGTATAAACAATAATTTTTGGGGACAAATAAAGACGATAACAGGAATTTTGTCCCCTTTTGTGGTGAATTTGCGGATTATACACATCCTCACACGATGAAACTTCCTCTATTATGTCAAACATGGCCGGAAAGAAAAAAGAGGACTCAGCCAAGGTAAGGACACTCCGGGAAGCAGTGAAAGATCTACCTCAGAGAAAAAAGGTGATTTATGCTGTATTTATATCTATTTTTGTAATTTCTTTAATACTCCTCTTTGTGTTCACTCTCCTTGATGCGGTTACTCCTTCCATGATAACAGAGGAGGAGTTCAACATACTTCTTCCCAAACTTGATGATGTGGAGTGGAAGATCAAAGCGGGGGATGCGGCTTTGATTGCCACCGAGCTCAAGTCATTCAAGCCATACAATGCAAGGACGGAGAAACGAGGACATATTCTTTTTATCATTCTTGAAGCGGAGGGATGTGAATGTACTCTACGTTTCAGTTATCGTGACGGAAGAATTGTCGGGTTCATAGGATCCTCAAAGTACATCCTCTATTATTCCTCCGGAAAGAGAGACAGCAGCAAGGTGCTGAGCCTTGTTAACAGTAAGCAGAAGATTACGCTGTACGAGGAATAAAAATTATACACATTCTTTTGTGTGAGAGAGCCGGATAGTATTGAGTAAAGGAACAAAGGAGGATGAAGACAGGGATATATAAGGAGTGAAATGAAAACAAAATGCCTGCCTTCTCGTTTTCCCCTTATGGAGAGGGCAGGTCCTCTGTCTGATTCATATAAGCTTATTTTTTTGTAGCATAATCCATTTAATCTTGTTATATTAAAGCGTTGCGTAAAACGCAGAGGATAAAGAGTATGAAGAATATTGAAGACTACATGAGAAGCATTCCGGATTTCCCGAAGAAGGGAATCATCTTCAGGGACATGACCAAGGCCCTTAATGACAAAGATGGACTACAGCTTGTGATTAACTCTCTTATGGAATGTATCAAAGATATAGACTTCAACATTGTGGGAGGAATCGAATCGAGGGGATTCATCCTGGGAATGCCTATTGCCTATGAGATGAATAAGGCATTTCTTCCTGTCAGAAAGAAAGGAAAACTTCCATGTGCAACAATTGAAGAAAGCTATGAGCTCGAGTACGGTACAGCCACAATCGAGATAGATAAAACAGCTATACACCCTGGTGACAAGGTAATCCTTGTTGATGACCTTATTGCAACAGGTGGCACAATGAAGGCTGCATGCAATCTTGTCGAGAGGCTTGGCGGGGAGGTTGCCGGTATCCTCTTTTTGATGGAGCTTGTTGACCTTAAAGGCAGGGAAGTCCTCAAAGATTATCCTGTATATTCAATAATAAAGTATGAAGGAGAGTGATTTTTCTTCTTTCTGTTTTTCGGCCTTCCTGTCGGAGGGCTTTTTTGTTTGAAAAATACAATTTTATACAGGTTGAAGTGTTGCTTTTCTTCTGGAACTGACTAATATATTAGTATGTTACAAAAGGAGGCGTAATATGAAAATGACATTAAGGTGGTTCGGTACTGGATTTGATTCAGTAACTCTGAAAGAGATAAGGCAGATTCCCGGGGTGAGTGGTGTAATTACTACACTCTATGATATCCCGGCAGGGGAGGTCTGGCCGAGAGAGAGGGTTAAGGCCCTGAAGAGAGAAGTTGAGGAGAGCGGGCTGAAGATTGAAGGTATCGAGAGCGTCAACGTCTCCGATGCAATCAAAATCGGGTCTGAGCAAAGGGATGAACATATAGATAATTATATAAGGTCGCTTGAGGCTCTCGGAGAGGAGGGAATTGACACTGTATGCTACAACTTCATGCCTGTCTTTGACTGGACACGTACCGATCTTGCCAAGGTCCGGCCGGATGGTTCGACGGTCCTTGCATATGACCAGAAGGTTGTGGATACAATCAATCCGCAGACATTCTTTGATCAGACAACGGAGAACAGCAACGGCTTTGTTATGCCGGGTTGGGAACCTGAAAGGCTGAAGACTGTAAAGTCCCTCTTTGAGGCATACAGGGATGTGGACAGCGATAAACTGTTTAATAACCTCATCTATTTCTTAAAAGCCATCGGACCTGTGTGTGAAAAATACGGGATAAAAATGGCAATTCATCCTGATGACCCGGCATGGCCAGTTTTCGGGCTGCCGAGGATCATTACAGGAGAGGAGTCTGTGAAGAAACTCCTGAAGGCTGTAGATAAAGAATATAACGGAATTACTCTCTGTATGGGATCCCTTGGAACCAATCCGAAGAATGACATTCCGTCAATAATCCGTTCGGCGAAGGGAAGAATTCACTTTGCACATGTAAGGAATCTTCATCATTTCTGCAAAGGGGTTTTCGAGGAGGCTGCACACCTTTCAAGTGATGGTTCCTTCGATATGTATGAAGCGGTGAAGGCTCTTCATGATACCGGGTTCGACGGCCCGGTGAGACCTGACCATGGAAGGACAATCTGGGGAGAGAAATGCATGCCGGGTTACGGGCTCTATGATAGGGCGTTGGGAGCTGAATATATCTTAGGGCTCTGGGAAGCTATTGATAAAAGTGAGAAAAGGGGAATATGAGAAACTCTGACAGGAAGGATGTTTATACAGAGCTCAGGGACGCAATAACGCTGTTGAAGATACTTCCGGGAACTGAGCTGAGCGTTGAGAAACTCACACTGGAGTACGGGGTTTCCCGCTCTCCGGTGAGGGATGCTCTCCTTCGCCTTGAGAGGGATCGGCTTGTCGATATCTTCCCGCAAAAGGGTACGAGGGTGTCATTTCTCGACGAAGCTGTTATAGAAGAGGAACGTTTCATGCGTAAATGCGTTGAACTCGGAGTTGTAGGGAAGTGCATGAAGAAGGAGCGTTCGGAGAAAGAGGCCCAGGCATTTGTCATGAAGCTGGAGAGCAACCTCCTGGGACAGAAGGCTGCCCTTCTTGAAGAGGATTATGCCGCATTCTACAAGACGGACGATGACCTCCATCATCTCTTCTATTCGGAGGTAGGACTGGAGACTGTATGGTCAGTTGTCGATGCCCATACAGGTAATGACAAGAGAATCAGGATGCTCTCCTACTCTGACATGTCAATCATTGAAGGAGTGAGGAAACAGCACGAAGAGCTTGTCGCAGCCATAAAGGATAAGGACTACGACAGGGTGATGGATATTGAGAAGAATCATCTTGAGAAGGTATCAAGGGAAATAAAGGACTTTGAGGAGCAATATCCATCCTATTTCATAAAGAAGGAGTGAAGTATGAAATTAAGAACAGAAGACATGAATTTGATCAAAAAGAGCGGTACGAAAACCTATTCCTATGATAGGGAAAAGGTTGTAGAGAACACTTTCGAGAGACCGCAATGGATACATTTCGGAGCAGGAAACATCTTCAGAATCTTCCCTGCTGCTCTCTGTCAGAGACTTCTGGATAGTGGTGACATGAACACGGGGATCCTGGTTGCTGAGGGATTTGACTATGAGATTGTGGATGATATCTACCGCCCGCATGACAATCTAACTCTGGCGGTGACTTTGAAGGCAGATGGTAGTGTTGATAAGGAGATTATCGGGAGTGTTGCTGCTTCTGTGAAAGTCGGTCAGGAGTTTGGAGAGGATTGGGAGATTCTTGAAAAGGCATTCAGAAATCCGAGTCTCCAGATGGTGTCTTTCACCATCACAGAGAAGGGATATGCAACCCGTACTTCCTCAGGGGAAATCATGCCTTCTTATTCTGGTGATTTTGCCTCCGACATAAAGGAAGCAAAAATGCTGTTGTGCCGTATTGTGTATCTTCTTTCCCTCAGGTGGAAGGAAGGCGGTTATCCTTTGACATTCGTCAGCATGGACAATTGCTCGAAGAACGGCGAGAAACTCAGATCTGCACTCCTCCTGGTTGCATCTGAATACGTGAAGAGTGGTTCTCTTCCTGGAGAGTTCATTGATTATATAAGTGATGAGAAGAGGGTGAGTTTCCCATGGTCAATGATTGATAAGATTACTCCGCGTCCCGATGCATCTGTCCTTGAGACTCTCAAAAAAGAGGGGTGGGAGGATATGGATGCAATAGTTACGGGGAAACATACATACATAGCTCCATACGTCAATGCCGAGGAAACACAGTATCTTGTAATAGAGGACAGCTTCGCCAATGGAAGACCTTCTCTTGAGAAGAGTGGTGTCTATATGACCACCCGCGATATAGTGAACAGAACAGAGAGAATGAAGGTAACAACATGTCTCAATCCTCTTCACACTGCACTTGCACTTTCCGGATGCTTGATGGGGTACACTCTTATAAACGAGGAAATGAAAGACAGTGATCTTGTCGCATTGATCAAGAGACTGGGATACACAGAGGGGCTTCCTGTTGTGACGAACCCGGAAATCATAGAACCCAAGTCATTCATTGATGAGGTAATCAACGTGCGTCTTCCCAACCCCTTCATGCCTGACACTCCGCAGCGTATTGCAACAGATACCTCCCAGAAGCTTTCAATCCGCTTCGGTGAGACTGTGAAGTCATACATAGAAAAAGGTATGGACCTGAGCTCCCTCAAAGTTGTCCCTCTTGTTTATGCGCTCTTCATGCGTTATTGGCTCGGTGTTGATGATAACTTTGTTTCCTTTGAACCTTCTCCCGACCCGATGGCAAATGAGATAAAGCAGCTTCTCTCCGGCATTGTGCCCGGCAAGGAGATAGAGGATTACAGCGGAATAGAGAAGCTTCTCTCGAATGAAAAAATCTTCGGCTTCGATGTGACAGGAACTCCTCTCTATGCTCAGGTTCTTGAAAATTTCAAGCACATGCTCAAAAAGGGCGGTGTGAGAGAGACCATTCATAAGACAGTTAATTGACTGAAAATAAGGAATTGACAAATGAAAATGCTCTACGATTGTATAGTGATTGGTTCCGGGGTTGTGGGTTCAGCCATAGCCAGGGAGCTTTCACGCTATAACCTCAGGATAGGAGTCCTGGAGAAGAATTTCGATGTGTGCAATGAAACAAGCGGACGTAACTCAGCTGTTGTTCACGGTGGATTTGCAAACCCGACGGGGTCGCTGAAGGCGAAGTGCTGTGTTGCCGGAAACAAGATGATGGACGAACTCTCATCTGAACTGGGGTTCCCTTTTTCACGCTGTGGAAAGGTTCTTGTAGGAAACACAGAAGAAGATAAGAAGCAGCTTGAGAGAACTCTTGAACAGGGAAGAGTCAACGGCTCGGAAGGCTTGAGGATGATAGATAAAAAAGAGCTCCTCTCCATCTGTCCTTACGTTAAAGGTGAGTTTGCTCTCTTCTCCGAGAGAAGCGGAATAATGGATCCTTTCCTTTATACAATCGCTCTTGCAGAGAATGCAAAGAAGAATGGAGCAGATTTCTTCTTCAACCACAAGGTTACCGGGATAGAAAGAAAGGACGGGATCTACTATGTGAAGACACAGCATGGCGACTTTGCCACCCGCTGGGTAGTCAATGCTGCGGGGCTCGGAGCAACAGAGGTTTCCTCGTTTGTAGGACTTACTGATAAAAAGGTCATCTATTCAAGGAGCAACTATATTATCCTCAACAAGAGAATGGGGAAAATGCTTCCTCTTCCTGTCTATCCGGTTCCGAGCAATGTCTACATGGGAATTCATATCACACCGACAATCGACGGGAATGTGACTATCGGCCCTGATGCCGAGAATACAGATGATTCCGGGTACTATGGCGTTCCGGAGGATAAGATAGAGCTTCTTGCCTCCGAGGGTGCAAGGCTGTGGCCTCACATCAATGCCAGAGATCGTATCAGAATCTTCTCGGGCATCCAGCCCAAGGCTGTTGATGAGAGCGGTAATATCATCGACTGGCAGGTCGACATCTATGATGAAAAGGCACCTAACTTTGTTTCCCTTATCGGCATTGAGTCTCCTGGCCTCACCGGAAGTGTTCCTCTTGCAAAGTATGTCGTATCGATGATGGAGGAAAGGGAGAAGTTCACTCCCAATCCGTCATTCGACCCGAAGAATGAGAAAAAAGTTGTCTTCAGGGAGCTCTCTCTTGAGGAGAAGAACCGTCTTATAAAGGAGAATCCCGATTATGGAGAAGTCGTCTGCTCTTGCGAGGAGATAACCAAGAAGGAAATCATTGATGCTATCCACAACCCTCTCGGGGTGGCTACTCTGACGGGCGTCAAATACCGTACCCGTGCGATGATGGGACAGTGCCAGGGCGGTTTCTGCCAGATGAAGATATATAAGTTGATTGAGGATGAGCTCAGAAAGAATGGTGATGACATACGTTACTCGTTCCAGGGCTCATGGCTGACAGACGGTGTTTTGAGGAAAGAAGATGAGTAAGAAGATAGATACAGTGATAATCGGGGGAGGCCCTGCCGGGCTCAGTTCTGCCGTGGCTCTCTATAAGAGCGGAGTGAGGGATATAATTATACTTGAAAGGGAGGCTCAGCTTGGTGGAATCCTGAGGCAGTGCATCCATGACGGCTTCGGGCTTGACAGATTCGGGGAGAATCTCTCGGGACCTGAGTATGCATCCCATTTCATAAAGGAAGTTGAGGAGAACAACATTCCCTACATGACGAATGCAACTGTCATGAGGATAACGGAAAAGCGTGAAGTTGAGGTTTCCACAAGGGAAGGGGTTATTGTATATGAAGCGAAGGCAATAATCCTGGCTATGGGATGCAAGGAACGCAGTGCAGGAAGCATTGCCCTCCTGGGGGAGAGACCCAGCGGTGTCTTCACAGCAGGAACAGCACAGGCTTATATGAACCTCTATAACAGAATGCCCGGAAAGAATGTCATCATCCTGGGCTCCGGGGATATCGGGCTCATTATGGCAAGGCGTCTTACCCTTGAGGGTGCAAAGGTAAGTGCAGTCTTTGAGCTGATGCCTGTTCCGAACGGACTTCCGAGAAACATTGTCCAATGCCTCTATGACTATGACATTCCTCTCTATCTCAACCACACCGTCACGAAGATATTCGGTAAATCAAGGATTGAAGGTGTGGAGGTGAGCGAAGTTGATGAGAAGAGGCAGGTGATTAAGGGAAGTGCAAAATACTATCCTTGTGATACCCTTATCCTCTCTGTCGGACTTATTCCCGAGAATATCCTTCTTGAGAATGCCGGCATAGAAATAGATCCGTCAACAAGCGGGGCTGTGGTTGATGAGCATTATCAGACATCCGTCGAGGGGGTTTTCAGTTGCGGAAACGTCCTCCATGTGCATGACCTTGCCGATGCCGTTACAAAGGAGTCGGAACTTCTTGCCTCATCGGTTGCAAAATACATCAATGGCAACCTCCATGAAGAAAGATGCGTTGAAGTGAAGAAAGGAAACGGAATCGGGCATGTCGTTCCGCAATTGGTCAGGGGGAAGGATAAATTCCTGATGACAATGCGTGTGAGACAGCAATTCACCAACGCCACAATTGCATTGACTCAGAACGGAAAGGTGATTGCAGAGAAGAAGGTTAGAAAAGCCATTCCTGCAACAATGATAGAACTCGACGTCGACGGCTCAAAGATTGAAGATGACGGAATACTGGAGGTGAGTGTACTATGACAAAGCTTTATACATGTATTTGCTGCCCTAACGGTTGTGATATCAACGTGGAGCTTGAAGAGGGAAAGATAGTCTCTTTCTCCGGAAACAAGTGCAAAAAGGGTGAAGATTACATTAAACAGGAAATCACGTCACCTTACAGAACCATAGCCTCCTCTGTCCTTGTGAAGGGAGGGGAACTCCCCTTGGCCAGTGTCAGGACGACTAAGGCGATTCCTAAGGACAGGATCTTCTCTGTCATGGATGAGATAAGGAAGGTTGTCCTTACTGCACCCGTTGAGGAGGGGACGGTAGCCATCAGGAACGTATGCAATCTGGACTCTGATATAATAGTCACCCGGAGTGTCAATAAGGCATAAATAGAGAGTGCACCGGGAAACCGGTGCATTCTTCAGCTTCTCTTTCCAAGGTATTTGATCAGCTTGTTTCCTGTTTTGATTTCTTCCTCTGAGTAGAGATCCCTTCCGTCGATGTGAAGGATATCATCCGAGGTGTTTTCAAATCCCTCGATTGAGGCAAAGCCGAAACCGGAAAGAGGAATGTCGGCAGAGTCCATCTTCTTCTGTTCTTCTTCTTCGAGTTTATTCTCCAAGAGACTCTTCAGGTACTTGCACGAGACAATGAAATAGCCGTTCTTTTGCTTAATTACAACATCATATTCATTGTTCCTGTCTTTGCTGTCAGACCAATATGTCCCGATATCGAGAAAGTTCAATGTGGGATTGTTTTTTACACACAGGATAATAAAGTCTCTGACTGTGTCCTCAAACCTTCGTGATATGAACGTGGCGACCCCTTCTCTTATTTTCTCCCAGACAAAGTCAGCTCCATATCTGTTAATAAAGTACACCTGCGGCAGGATGAAACCGTAGAAGAATCTGACCAGGTTATCTTTGATGGAGTAAAATGTCTTCTTCCTGTCATCCTTTGCGTTTATAGGAGTTTCCTTTCCTATGATGGACATGTCGCAAAGCCGTTTGCACTCATCAGCCACAGCTGAACTTGTAAGGTTGAGAGAGGAAGCAATATCTTTATTGCGTTTCTTTCCGTTTCCAAGAATGGAAAGAATGTCTTCGGCTTTCTCAATCTTATATATTTCTTTAAGCAGTGTTTCTGTCAGGACTATATACACAGGAGAGGACCTGTCGAGGAGAAGATTCTTTATGTTCCACTCCAGCCCCCTTACCGGGTCAAGTTTGGACAGCACAAAAGGAAGTCCGCCGAAGATTGAATAGAATGCAACCTTGTCTCTGGGGGCAAGATCCGGATAGAAAGCTGAAGCCTCATAATAATTGAATGGCTCCAGTTCTATGGAGAGTGAGAACCTTCCGTAGAGTGGGGCAGAGTAGGAGGCAAGGTTTTTCATCACCGATATGTATGAACCGCAGAGGATGATGGTTATTCTGTCTGAAAGGGTGTCAAGTGCCATCTGGATGAAGGAATCGAAGTTTCCTTTGTCGTAGCTGTTTTTCAAAAATTGGTATTCGTCCAGAAGGATTACAGTTTCTTTTCCTGTCTGGTCAATTAGCTTCATAAGCTGTGTGAAGTCTTTGATGTATGCCAGATATTCCAGTCCGGTAGCTTCCGCTGCGATGGAAGCCAGGATCTCAATATTTCTACTAAATCCTATCTCCCCGCATTCCATATTAATGAAAATGCCGTCAAAGTGTTTCATGGCTTCCTGGATGAGAGTTGATTTGCCGCATCTTCTGACCCCCCAGACAAGAATCCCCTTTGCTTTCCCTTTCTTTTCGCTGATTGTGCTTGTTATCTTTTGGAGCTCTTTTTCTCTATGGTAAAACATAATTTTATGCTAGACCGTATAATACGTGATGTCAATTATGCTCTGAAATTTTAGAGCAAAATAATATAAGTAAAAAAAGTTAGAGCAAAAAATAAAAGAAAAGCATTTTTCCATTCGTATTTTGATATTTGACTCATGAAATAATACCTCTTGAAGGATTGAGCTTCCCTTCTTTGATTTGCTTTCCTGGAATTTATGTAAAAAACGTTTGCAAGGTGGAATTTTCCAATATAGAATTGTGACTGGGAACGTTCCCACAGCAAATGGAGGAAACTATCTTGCCTACAATCATTGATGTTGCAAAGAAGGCTAATGTCTCAAAAAGTACTGTAAGCAGAGTCCTTGCCATGGACGGAAATGTAAGTGAGAGCGCAAGGGAGGCAGTCGAGAAGGCTGTTGCAGAACTTCATTACGTGAAAAATGATCTCGCTTCATCGCTGAGAACCAGGCAGTCAAAGATAGTTTTATTGATTATCCCGGATGTAGCCAATAACTTCTGGGCAGAAGTATCAAAAGGTGCCCAGACAGTCTTACGGGATGCCCAATACAGTTTGATGCTTGCAAACAGTGATTGGCGTAAGGAGAGCGAGGAGGCATACATACAGCTTGCTCTTGAAAAGAAAGTGGATGCAGTCATTGCGAATGTCCCGGAGCTTGATGTTTCAAAGGCGTTCTCTTGTCTGGGATGCCCGGTTGTTATAATTGGAGAACGCAGCAGGACGGTCCCGTATCCTGTGATTGGAACAGATTCATATAAGACTATATGGAATGCCCTTGAGTATGTATATGAAAAGAACCACAGGAAGATTGCCATGGTCATCTCCTCCAGTCTTGATTCAGAGGGAGTTCTGTGCAGTGCAAAACATGCGGCCTACAGGGATTTTCTGGCATCGAAGGGGCTTGAGGCAAAGGATGAGTGGGAGATAAAGTTGCCTCTTTCTTCAGAGGGAGGAGTGATGCTTACAGAGAAATTCTCATCAATGAAGGATAAGCCGACGGCGATTCTGGCAGGAAACGACCTGGTGGCTGTCGGATTTATAAAATCAGCAACACTTAAAGGGATAAGGGTTCCTGAGGATGTGTCTGTTGTCGGGTTTGATGATATTCCGATGGTAGGACTTATGACGCCGGCCCTGACGACGATGGCAAAGCCCAAGCAGATGATCGGTGCGACTGCGGCTAAAGAGGTTATCAGCCTTATCAACGGCGAAAAAGTACCTTCTGTGACTTTGCTTGACACGACTCTTGTGGAAAGAGAATCGGTTTTGAGGATAGAAAACATATGACAGAAAGAAAAAAAGAGTATATCAGGGTTCTTGCACCATGCGGAATTCTAGGCTACGGATTCCCGACTGAATCTTTCAATGCCGGGATTGCCATGAAACCTGATGCAATTGTTGTTGACGCCGGGTCCACTGATGCCGGCCCGCATAAATTGGGTGCGAATGTCGCCATTGTAAGCAGAATGGCATGCAGAAAGGATCTGGAGCGTATTATTCTTGCCGGGAATAAACTGGACATCCCGGTCATTATTGGTTCTGCAGGTGGCAGCGGGGGCAGAAAGCATGTTGAATGGACCCTCTCGATTGTAAATGAGATATTGGAGAGAAATGGTCTGACCGGAATAAAGAAAGCGATAATCTGGGCAGATATTCCCAAGGAGGCTGTTCTTAAGGCAATGAAGGAAGGACGTGTCTCTCCTCTGGGCTCCAATGTTCCTGAGCTCACTGAAAAAGCTGTCGCAGAGACCACTGGTATTGTGGCCCAGATGGGATGTGAGCCGATAGAGAAAGCATTAAGGCAGGGTTATAAGTTGATAATTGCCGGGAGGGCTTATGACCCGGCTCCGTTTGCAGCCGTAGGGGTTGTGAACGGATTTGACAAGGCTCTGTCATATCACATGGGAAAGATATTGGAATGTGGCGCCCTGTGCTGTGAACCGGGAACAACAAAAGACTGTATAATGGCAGAGCTTCACGATGACTATTTCGATGTGTTCCCAACTTCAGATGAGAGGAAGTGCAATACTACGAGCGTCGCTGCTCATACATTCTATGAGAAGGAGCATCCTTATGAACTCCACGGACCGGGAATCGTCCAGAATCTGAAGGGATGTACTTTTGAGCAAATAGCAGAAAACAGGGTCAGGGTCAGAGGCAGCAGGATTATGTCTACTCCGGTCTATCAGATAAAGATGGAAGGTGCGCGACTCAGGGCATACCGTACCTTTGTTATAGCAGGAATAAGGGATCCTCTGTTGATCAATCAGCTTGAAAGTGTTGAGGAACTTGTGAAGGAGAGCATCAGGCGGCAATATTCTGAGATTGACCAGTCCCTCTACGCAATAAACTTCATGAACTATGGGATAAACGGGGTAATGGGGGACCTTGAGCCTACTCCCGTCCCCTGCCATGAGGTGTGTGTTCTCTTCGAGGTGCTTGCGAAAGAGCAGGAGTTAGCAAACACAATCTGTGCTTCCCTCAGGAGCACCTTCCTGCACTATGGCTACAAGGGGAGAAAATCCACGGCAGGGAACCTGGCTTTTCCTTTTGCTCCGAGTGATGTCCAGTTCGGCCCTGTGTATGAATTTTCTGTCTATCACCTTATGGATGTAGACGATGCCTGCTCGTTCTTCCCTGTTGAAGAGTTCTGATTTTTGCGTGGAGATGTGATGAAATGAAGCTTGTTGATTGTGCAAAGATTCTGAGAAGTAAAAACAGCGGTCCCTTTGAAGTTACTCTGGATGTTCTTTTTGATGATAGGAATGTCTACGAAAAGATTAAAAACGGAGGATATTTCACTCCGGAAAGGATAGCAAAGCTCTATCACATAGACGAGAAAGATGTCGTCTGTATCGTTTTCTTTGATTCTGCAATGGGAATCAAGGCGACGATAAACAGAAAGATTTCAAGTGGTACATGTTATGACCGGGATGTCTACGGTGCCCAGCAGCATGCTCCGCTGATGGAGATGGAAGTTGATGTCTGAGAATGCGGTGTTTCTGGATCTGCAGGGGACTCTCGGCGGAGAAGCTTTCGGCAATATTACTGATTTCACCCTTTTTGATTATTCAAAAGAGGCGTTGAGAATTCTGGAGAAATGCGGTTTTCTCCTCTTTGTCGTCACAAACCAGAGCCAGATAGCCAAGGGCATAATTTCCCGGGATGACTTTGACAGATGTGCAAAGAAATTGGTCTCTCTCCTGGCAGATGAGGGAATTCACATAACAGAAATCTTTGTCTGTCCCCACCAGAAGACAGACCGCTGCGTGTGCCGCAAACCGAACGGCTATTTTCCACACCTTGTGGCAGAGAAATATGGAGTGTCACTGGAAGACAGCTACTTCATAGGCGACATCTATCACAGTGATATAGAGATGGCGAGAAATGTCGGGGCAAGAGCAATTCTTGTACTCACAGGAAAAGGACAGGATTCACTTCTGGAAATGACGGAAAGGCCTTATGAGAAGGTTGTGGTGCGGAAAAATGTCCTTGAGGCTGCAAAAATGATTGCTGCTTGTCAGGGGAAGGAGTGCTGATGGAAATTAAGAAAAAGTTAAAGAAGATCAAGGTAGACGGGATACTGTATCTGATGCTGCTTCCCACATTCATCTACTTTGTAATCTTTCATGTCAAACCGATAGTTGGCATGAAGCTTGCCTTCTATGACTACAGGATATTCGGGGATGATGTTTTTGTCGGCCTGAAGTGGTTTAAGAAGCTCTTCTCCACTCCGATGTTCTGGAGGATTCTTAAGAACACTTTGATTATAAGCTTCATGAAGATATTTCTGGCTTTCCCGCTTCCTATACTCTTCGCGCTCGGTCTTAATGAGCTGAGACGCGGCAGGAAAGGTCATGGGACATTCACAAGGTGTGTTCAGGTTGTGTCATATCTTCCGCATTTTCTCTCCTGGGTTGTGATTGCCGGGATATGGTTCAGCTTTATGGGTAAATCAGGGGCTGTTAACAGTATTCTGGGCTTTTTCGGACTTGGTCCTGTGGATTTCTTTACTGATAAGGGGACAATACGTTGGACACTGTTCCTCTCTGAGGCTTGGAGAAGTGTCGGCTGGGATTCAATTGTCTATTCTGCGGCTATCCTGACCATTGATGACAGTCTCTATGAGGCAGCTGAGATTGACGGAGCAAGCAGAATATCTGTGGTGTGGAGGATAGTATTGCCGTTCCTGTTCCCTACGATGGTGACGGTATTGATCCTCAACGTGGGCTTCCTTTTGAATGCGGGGCTGGATCAGGTATTGAACTTCTCGAATGATGCGGTTCTTAGTGTTGTGGATATCCTTGATACCTATGTCTACAGAATTGGACTCAAGAGCGGTCAGTATTCTCTTGCAACCGCGGCGAACCTCTTTAAGGGAATAATAGGGGCCTTTCTTGTGATATCGACACACATTACATCCAAGAAACTTACTGGAAAGGGGGCATGGTGATATGAGCATGGTAAAAAAGAGGATATCTGTCGGGGATATTCTGATTGGATTTGTTATGTGCCTCCTGGTTGCGGCTGTTGTTTTTCCGCTTCTTAATCTCCTGGCCAGGGCTCTTTCTGACCCTGAAAAAGCTTTTCTTGTGAAAGGTACAGATATAATCCCAAAGGGGTTCTCTCTGTTTCATTTCAAGGTTGTGTTCAGCAACAACCTTATATGGATAAGTCTTAAAAATACATTGATAATCGTCGTCTTTGGTACGATTTTGAGCCTGGTGATGACATCGACTGCGGCCTATGTGCTGACCCGCCCCGGACTTGTGGGTAAAAAATTCTTCATGTATTTTCTGATTTTCATGATGATTATGACCCCGGGAATGGTCCAGGAATATTTCCTTATGAAGGATCTCAAATTGCTTGACAGCCTTTGGTCGATGATTCTCTACAAGACTGTCAGTGTATATTATTTGATTATCTTTATGAGATTCTTTGAGGATATTCCTATGGCATTGGTTGAGTCTGCAAAGCTCGACGGTGCCGGGCACTGGAAGATATTCTCAAACATCTATGTCCCATTGATGAAAGGGCCGACAATAACAATCGGCATGTTCTACTTCGTTACAAGATGGAATGAATTCTTCTACTCAAGCATCTTTCTCAGCAGTGAGAAGAACACTGTGCTCCAGGTCCTGCTTAGAAAGTTTGTCGTTGAGAACGACCAGGTGAACATGTATGGATTGGAAAATCTAAACCAGAACAATTTCATAGCCCAGCTCGATATCGAGGCTATGAAGGCAACCACAATCTGGGTTGCACTTATACCGATTCTCATTATCTATCCGATAGTGCTCAGATACCACACTCGTGGTGTACTTTCGGGAGGAGTGAAGGAATAAAAGGAGAAAAGAAAATGAAAAGACTAACAGCTATTGCTTTGGTTATCCTTCTTATGCTTCCTGTTTTCGCAGGAGGAGCGAAAGAAGTGAAAGCTGCAGAAGAGAGCAGCGGCACTGCTGAGAATCCTGTTATCATCACATGTGTCATCAAGGATCTCAGTGATTATACCGAGATGCTCGCACACATTGAGAGCGCCCTTGCAAAGGAGGGGACTTACATCAAGTTCCAGCCTGTCGAAATCCAGGAAGGGAGCTATTCGGATGCAGTGAGCCTCCTGCTCCAGAGCGGGACAATCCCTGATTTGATCTATTTCCAGGGCGGAGACTACCAATTCGGTGTCACACAGGGAATACTTGAAGACCTGAGACCGTATGTGGCTGCATCAAAGAATCTCAAGAATACTCTTGGCGACCATTCCAAGGCAAGACTTGAGAACTATCCTTACCTCTTGTGGAACTCAACTCCGGGCAACAAGGTTCCTCTTGTCAGAAAAGACTGGTTTGACCAGACTGTCTCCGGCAAGGCTCTTCTTGAGAACCCGACTGTTGAGAATTACTACACATTCATGAAGGAGCTGAAAGAGAAGTTCACAACAAAGACAGTTTTCACATGTCAGGGTGCAACGGACGGTCTTTATGAACTCGATATGGTTTTCGGTCAGGCTTTCGGCAATTCCCAGTCATGGGTAAAGGATGAGAACGGTAATTATGTCTACAAGAACGTCACAGCTAATGAGCTGAAGAAGCTTGAATTCTACGCTAAACTCTACAAAGAAGGGCTGTTCGACAATGAATACCTGACAAAGAAGTATTCGGCTAAGGAGCAAGCATTCTATACAGGCGAGGCCGGAATCGTCGTAGGAACACAGAATACCGTTGTTCCTAAGTATGAGAATAAGATGATTGCCGCAAATGGTGAGAGTGCATCTCTAGTTGTCCTTCCTCCTGCTAAGGGAGAGGATGGCGTAGAGGCTCTTGCACCTGTTGCAGTTGACAAGGAGACAAGAGGCTGGGCTATAAGCAAGTACAGCGAGCACAAGCAACTTGTATTCGATATTCTTGATTGGCTTGCTGGCGGGGAAGGAGCCCTCCTTGACCAATATGGTTTTGAGGGTGTCCACTATACAATCGAGGACGGAAAACTCAATATCATCGACAACAACTGGTGGCCGAGATTCCATGAATCCCTGAAGGATTACAGCTGCGGTATGGAAATTACCGGGGACCTTCCTCTTTCTGAGAAGCCGATTATGGCTGAGGCTACAGAGATGGCAACGAAGTGCATGGTTCTTGATAATGCTTTCAGTATTCCTGATGAGCTTTCAACAGAGTGGGATGCTGCAACACTTGTGTACAAGGAATTTGCTGCTGACTTTGTTGCAGGAAAGAAGACTGCTGCAGACTGGGATGCATTTGTCAAAGAATGGTATGCAATGGGCGGAAGAGCGGTTACTGAATACGCTAACTCTGTCCTGAAATAAAAAATGAAGAGCAGGTCCTGCCATGCGGGGCCTGTTCACCATGGAGGAAAAATGATTAATCGCGATTATTTGGAGAAAGTCTATGCCGGCTTTCTTGGAAAATGCGTCGGTATAAGACTTGGAGCCCCAGTTGAACCTGCGATTTGGAAAGCTGACAGGATTCAGGACGTATATGGTTTTATAGACAGATACGTCAAGCCTTACAAATTATTCGCCGCCGATGACGACTCGAACGGTCCGGCATATTTTATACGTTCATTGATGGACTATTCCACACAAGGTCAGCTGACAGCCGATATGGTTGCCCGCTCTTGGCTTGATTACACCAGGGAAGGTGTCGGTATGTTCTGGTGGGGTGGTTATGGAATCAGTACGGAACATACTGCTTATCTGAATTTGAAAAACGGTGTTCCCGCACCTGAATCGGGCTCAATCAGAACAAACGGAGAGATTACGGCCCAGCAGATCGGTGGACAGATTTTTATAGATACTTTCGGTCTTGTGAACCCTGGCAATCCCGAGAAGGCTGCCACCTATGGAGAAACGGCCGCAAGCGTTTCTCATGATGGAGAGGCTCTTAACGGTGCACGCTTCTTCTGTGCTGCCATTTCCCATGCTTTCACCACAAATGATATCAATGAAATCATCGAGAGGGGCCTCAGCACAATTCCCGAGGAATCGGACTACTACAGAATCGCAAGGTTCGTTCAATCATATTATAACGAAAATAAGGATGACTGGAGAGGATGCCTTGAAAAGGTTTTCTCGGAGTGGGGCTCGGATAAATACCCTGGTAATTGTCATATTATCCCGAATGCGGGAGTGTGTTTCATTGCCCTCTACTATGGGGAAGGCAACTATGAGAAGACAATTGAGATTGCTGTGAACTGTGGGGAGGATACTGATTGCAATGCGGGAAATGTTGCTACGGTGCTCGCTGTTGCAAACGGGATTGAGTGTATTCCTGAAAAATACAGGAAACCGATAAATGACATGATAGTCCTCTCAGGAGTCTCCGGATATCTGAACATAATGGATGTGCCTTCTTTTGCAAAGGAGATAGCATATATCGGGTACAGACTTCAGGGAGAGGAGATGCCCGAGGAAATAAGGAATCTCAATCTCGGGGAACTCAATTTCGACTTCCGTCTCCCCGGTTCCACGCATGGCTTTAGGGCATCTGACGAATGTATGTGCCAGCTTGAGCATTGCGACAAAGACCCGGTTGAGGGAAGAAGCTGCCTGAGGATGATTTACAGCCAATTTTATAGAACCAACAATTGCAACATCTTCTATAAGCCTTTCTACACAAGGGATGACTTCTCTGATGAGAGGTATATGCCGGTATTCTCCCCTGTTGTTGTTTCGGGGCAGAAATGTCACTTCTCATTGTTGAATGACCAATGGACCGGTTTGGATGACATCGGAATCAACCCGTATGTCCATACGATAAACGGGCATTATTACATTGCCTCCTATAATAAAGCCGGGCGTGGAGAGTGGAAGGATTTTGATTTTGTCGTTCCTGAGACGGACGGCGAGATAATTGACGAGATCGGTTTCCAGATCGAGGGGCTCACAAAGAAGGCTGACAGATGCAGAGGATTACTTTACATGACAGATTTCAGAGTCTACGGGAAGGGATCGTACTCTGTCGACTTCTCCAGGCAACGGAAGGACTTCGGCTCAATTACTCCTCTTTCCCACACAGAGACATCCTGGAGAAAAATCGGAAATGTGATTGAGAGTCTCAGATACAGGAGCTCATTCAGCTATACTGGAAACTATTATGCTGCGTATCAGAAGATAGAATTGAACGTCAGACCGGAGAACGGCTCTCAACATTTCCTGGCTCTCAGGAACAAGGGTATATTCAGAGGATATTACCTTGGCTTTGACGGAAAGGATAATGTAAGTATTTATAAGAACGAATTTGGTCTGAAGAGACTTCAAAGTGCTCCGTTTGACTGGGAATATGGTAAAACTTACAGACTGGCGGCGGTTGCAGACAAAAAACATCTGGCTCTGTCTGTGGATGGTGTTGAGGTTATCAGCACGGATGATGACTCTTTTGATTATGGAATGATCGGGTTCGGCTCAACTTCTGCCGGGCTGACATATTTTGACAGCCTCTATGCAGAGACCGATTCGGAAGGAAGAAAAAATTATGATAACAATTGAAGAACTTAGAAAGGACAGGACTCTGCTTCTGTCCAAAGCTAAAGGTGCGTTGATAGGGCTTGCTATAGGGGATTCCTTCGGGGATGCTGCAAGAATGCAGGGCAACAGGGAATCCTATGGAATAACAATGGATCTGGGGAAAGGCTCCTCGTGGAGCACTGACGACACGGAGTTCGCGATGCTTACCGCGACAACACTTGTCTCATGCAAAGGTAACCTTACATCCGATGTTGTTGTTGATGCATGGCTGGAGAAAGTCGCAACGCAGGATGAATTCAAACGCGGAGGACAGAGTGAAATCTATGCTGCCAACAATCTCAGGAAAGGTCTTAGGCCTCCTCAGAGCGGGCTTTTTCACACTTTCAATATGAGTGACGGTACGGCAATGAGGATCCCTCCTGTGGGAATTATATGTGCCGGAGATCCCGACAGGGCTATGAGACTGGCAGAGATTGATGCCTCCGTAAGTCATGCAAGGGATGGAATCTGGGGGGCACAGTCTGTTGCGGCAGCGGTAAGCCTAGCAATGGTTGATGCTTCCTGGGAAGAGATATTTGAAGTTTCCATGCGCCCCATTCCGCAAGATTCATGGCTTTATTATTCAATGACAAGAATACGGGAAATAATTGCTGAGAAGAAGACTGTACTCGAGTCATGGATGCCGATTCATGATGAGCTGAAGTGTTCGACATGGGCGACCACGGCAGAGGCAATTCCTGCAGCGTTTGCCTCTTTGATGCTTTCACATGATTCATTTAAAGAGGGACTTGTTCTTGCATGCAACTATGGAAGGGATGCCGATACGATAGGTGCAGTTGCAGGAGCAATCCTAGGTGCAAAGTACGGCTTTGATGCAATCCCGGAAAAGTGGGTTGAGAAAACACGTTATCCAAGTGGAACCTGTTTGCAATTTACCAAGGGGCTCGACATACTTAAGGTTGCAGAGGACCTTGCAGAACTGGTCTGAATCTAGTGGAGAGTTTATGAGAATATTGGTTTTCGGGTCTGCAAACATTGATTTCTCCCTTTCTGTTGATAAGATTGCCGTTTCCGGTGAGACGATAAGCTGCAACGGGATGAAGAAGTCTGCCGGTGGCAAGGGTGCGAACCAGGCATATGCCATTGCCAAGGCAGGCTCAAAACCCTTCTTTGCAGGAAAGGTCGGCTCTGACGGCAGGTTTATCCTCGATAAGCTTGAAGATGCCGGTGCTGACGTCAGCCTTGTCCTCAATTCTGAGAAAGGCACCGGCTGTGCTTTTATTCAGGTTGATGATTCAGGACAGAATTGCATAGTCGTCTATGGCGGTGGCAATCAGGAGATAACGAGAGATGAGGTAGACTCAGTCCTGGGGCATTTTGGTTCTTCGGACGTGGTTGTGCTTAACGGGGAGATAGGACAGTTGGAATATATATACAATTCGGCTTTCTCAAAGGGTATGAGAATATTCCTCAACCCTTCCCCTGTGAATGAGGCTGTAAAGGCTCTCGATTTAAAGAAAGCTTCCGTTCTTTTCTTCAATGAAATAGAAGGAGCTTACTTTGCCGGAGAAGAAATGCCGTATGAGGACATGCTCCGGACTTTGATGAGAAGATATCCTGATTCTGAAATTGTGCTTACTGTCGGCTCTGAGGGTGCCTACTATGGGTTTGGTGACATTATCTTCAAAGTGCCTCCTGTGAAGGTGGAGGCAATTGACACCACCGGTGCCGGAGATACATTTATGGGATTCTTCATCTCTGAAAGATGCAGTGGTAAGGGGCCGGAGGAAAGTATGCGGACAGCCACCAGAGCTTCTTCCTTGGCTGTGTCACGGCAGGGTGCAATGGATTCCATTCCTTCTATCTTGGAGCTTATCTGAAAAATATGCCCGGTAGATGGGCATAGTCTCCATAGCTTGATCGGCTCAAATTATAAGTTGTCCGGGAGCACAGCAAACACCCTGTTCCCGGATCTTATAATACAATGTGACAGAGGCGGTAATAACCGTGTTCAGCTACAGCTCTGCAGTCTCTGAAATGTAATCCTTCTTCCTCTCCAGAAGAGTCTTCATGTGAGGGGAGGCTATGTGTTTCTGCTGGCACCCTCTGTCTCTCCACTCCTCGACAAGAAGGATGGTATCCCTGTCAAAGGCGTCAATGTAATAATTGTAGCTTATGCACCCCTCGTCGGCCTTGATTTTCTCAAGGATTCCCGAATTCTTCACATATGATATGAACTCTTCAGCTTTCCCCTCTTTCGCTTTGTATTTGATCAAAAGTCTCAGCATCTTTTCTTACTCCTCTCCAGTTATTTTACAAGTAGAAAAAGCTATGAGTCAAAAAACTTTGCTCTTGTTTGTGTTTTAAAATAATTGAATGCAATATAATAAAATATGTCGTTTTGCATTGTTAAGTCTATGTAAAATAATTACTGTTTTATCCAACGAGTGAGCGTTAAAGTAATCATGTTTCATCGGAAAATCGTACTGTATGGACAATAGAGAGCATATCAGTATTACCCAATTCGGAGCCCATGGGGACGGCTCCTGGGATAACTCAAAGGCCTTTGAGAAGGCTTTCAATACCCCCGGTGTGATTGTCGATGTCCCATCCGGAATATGGATGACAGGGCCTGTTACACTGAAATCCAATACGACATTAAATCTCCTTGCCGGAGCTATCATAAAATTTATAGATAATCCTGAGCTTTACAGGCCGGTTTATACCCGTTGGGAAGGGGCAAGATGCTGGGCTATGCATCCATGTATTTATGCTGAGGGGGCAGAGAATGTCTCTGTTACCGGCTCCGGTGTTATCGACGGCTCCGGGAGAAAATGGTGGCAGTCCCTGAGGGAGAAGAAAGCGAATGCGAAAGGTCCGGAGACAAAGTACGAGAAGGAGCTTGCAGGGCTGAATAAAGGATATGAGAAGCAGCCTTCAGGTGGTGGTGGAAGGCAATTCCAGTTCCTCAGACCGGCACTGGTCCAGTTCAATAAATGCCATAATGTGCTTCTCTCGGGAGTCAAGCTGATTAATTCCCCGTTCTGGACAGTGCATCCCATATTTACAGATAACATTACAATTGAGGATATCACCATATTCAACCCTGCCGACAGCCCGAATACCGATGCCCTCGATATCGACAGCTGTACGGATGTGACAATCCGCGGCTGTTATATCAACGTCGGGGATGACGGGATATGTATCAAGAGCGGGGCTGATGCGGACGGCCTGGCTGCCAATGCTCCGACTTATAATGTCCTTGTGGAGAATTGTACAGTTTCCTCTGCCCACGGCGGTGCCGTAATCGGAAGCGAGACTGCAGCGGGTATCAGGGATGTAATTTTCAGAAATTGCAATTTCCTGGGAACAGACAGGGGTATAAGGATAAAGACGAGAAGGGGAAGAGGTGGTCTGATAGAGAATCTGAAGTTCGAGAAAATATCAATTGACGGTTGTCTCTGTCCGGTCACGTTCAACATGTACTATAAGTGTGGTGCCGATAACGAACCTCTCTTCTCTCTTGACCCGCTTCCGGTGACGGAGCATACACCGCGGATCAGAAATATTCTCATCGATAATGTGGTCGCGAAGGGCTGTAAGAGCTCTGCCGGTTTCATTGTGGGGCTCCCTGAAGCTCACATTGGTGATGTGACAATCAGGAATTCATCATTCTCTGTGGAGGCTTCGTCTTCCGAGCCGAAGGAATCGGAGATGTACAAGGGGCTTCCGGACGTGAAAGAGAAGGGAATAAGGGTGCGTTTTGCAGACATATCCCTTGAAAATGTAGTTGTTGAGGGTGTCGAAAAGATACTTGTTGAGGAATAAATGCGAGGTTGCACTTTTCTGACAACTCTATGAATAGTTACGACTACTGTTTGCGGGTTGCGAAAAGCGGAACAAAATATAATATACGGGTGGACAATGGAGAGAGAGAACAGTCTTACGCGATACAAGGCGATTGATATCACAATCTGGATTGCAATGCTTGTGATATTCGAGACTCTCATAGCAAAAGCCGGCAGCTCATGGTTTAAGGAGCAGCCGTACACTCTTTCTCTCGTTCCTGCGTTGACTCTGATCCTCTACATGAGGTGGTCCATGTACGGCCTGCCTTATGGTGCACTCGGTGGGCTTGTGCTTGCCCTGGCTCTGGGAGCCGGTATGAAGACGGCCGTTGTGTATATAGGAGGCAATCTTCTGTCGGTGGTGGTTTATCTCCTGATGAAGAGGGTTGGAAAGGAAAAAATTAGTAACAGCGCTTTTCTATCTGCACTGTTTGCCGTTTTGATGGCGGTGATGATGCAGACGGGAAGGGCTCTGGTCTCTCTCTGTGTGGGATCTGGAATTGGTTCTTTCCTCGGTTTTTATACAACAGATGCACTCTCCGGGGTATTTGCCCTGATTGTAATCCTGGTTGTAAGAAAACGCGACGGAGTGTTCGAGGACCAGATATCATATTTGAGAAGACTTAATAGAGAAGAAGAGGAGAAGAAGAATGAAGGTCACAGCTTCTGATTATCTTGTTTATGACGAGATTACAAAAACCTATCACGAAGATAGCGAGCAGAAGGTAAGGGACGATGTCGAGAAGCATTATTGGCTGCATGTCGGACGTGCAATAGCCAAAGACTGGCGACTCTATATCATGCTCCTTCCTATGCTTCTGGTCTTCCTGTTTTGGAGATACTTCCCGATGTATGAGCTTCTGGGATGTTTCAAGGTGTCTGATGAGGTATTGCCTGTATCGGAACAGCTGTTCTCCGGGTTCTCATATTTCAGGCGTCTCCTTGTGGGAGGCGATGCTCTTTCTACAGAGTTCTGGAGAGCTCTCAGGAATACATTCCTGCTCTCTTTCTACGGACTCTGCTTCGGCTTCCCGGTGCCTATCATCCTTGCACTCTTCTTCAATGAAGTGAGATCGAACGTTGCAAGAAGTGTTTACCAGGTTTTGACATACCTTCCGAAGTTCATGTCGACGGTTGTCATGACCTCTCTTGTAACTATGCTTGTAAAGCAGGGTGCTCTCACAACCAGCTATGGTATTATTTCACAGCTGTTGGAGAAACTGGGATGGATTACCCACGAAACGGCGAATGCCGGTCTTTTGAATAACCCGAACTTCTTCAGGGGAATTTACCAGCTGAGCGGTATCTGGGAAGATGCCGGTTACTCTTCTATCGTATACTTTGCGGCTATCATCGCTATCAGCCCGACCAGCTATGAAGCTGCCCAGATTGACGGTGCCGGAAAGATGGCTCAGATGCGCTATGTCGTCATCCCGTGTATCCTCTCGACTATTGTAATCATGCTCATTACAAAAATCGGATCTCTCTTGAGTATCGGCTACGAAAAGGTCCTTCTCCTTTACAACGAGAATACATATGTCACGGCTGACGTCGT
This sequence comes from Faecalibacterium sp. CAG:74, assembly GCA_963638045.1. Classification (GTDB taxonomy): domain Bacteria; phylum Spirochaetota; class Spirochaetia; order Sphaerochaetales; family Sphaerochaetaceae; genus Ornithospirochaeta. The sequence goes on from CAVHPV010000020.1 coordinate 26,163, forward strand.
ATCGACATTCGCTCAACGTTACGGTCTCTCCGGTGCCATGAAGGGAATTGCTTCGGCTGCCGAAATGATGAACAACGTAATCGGAATGCTCTTGGTTATCGGAGCAAATACAGTTGCCAGAAAGGCATCTAACGTATCACTTTACTAAGGAGGGAGAAAATGAAAAGGAAACTTGAAACGACAGAACTGATCTTCAAAATTATCAGCTATACCCTTCTTACCATCTTTGCTCTCAGCTGTCTTTATCCGTTTGTATATGCCATCTCCTCTTCCATCAGCGGAAGAAGGGCTGTCGAGTACTCTGAAGTACTCCTCTTCCCTAAAGATGTCCAGTTCGAAGCATTCGGCAGAATGTTCAGCAGCAATATGTTCTGGAATGCTTACTCCAACACATTGTATATTACCCTGTTCGGTACCATCTGGGCTCTGGGCTATTCAATCCTTGGTGCTTATGCACTTAGTAAAAAGAGACTTCTTTTCAGGAAGTTCTTCAACTTCTTCCTTGTCTTCACTATGTGGTTCAGCGCAGGTATTGTTCCTCAATACCTCAACTACCTAAACACAAAAACTGTGTTCAACAGTGTAGGAATCACGGATGACAAGTGGCTCGTCATCATCGCAATGGGTATGGCTGCCATGAATATAATCCTGCTCAGAAACGCTTTCGAAGGTGTTCCACAGGACATCGAGGAAGCTGCTATCGTTGACGGGGCTACTGAGTTCCAGGTTCTCAGCAAAGTCTACCTGCCTATGAGCAAGTCGACTATTGCGACCGTTGCTCTCTTCTTCGGTATTTCGAGATGGAACGGTTACTTCTGGGCTCGCCAGATGATCAGTAACTCAAACGAGCATCCTCTCATGGTCTACATCAGACTTATGCTCGAAGAGTATACGGACCCGGAGGCTATGGCAGGGTGGAATGAAGTGTTTGCTTCAGACAGCATGATCTACGCCCTTATAGTTTGTTCTATAGTTCCTATCCTCGTTATATATCCTTTTATACAGAAGTACTTTGCAAAGGGTGTTAACGTCGGCGGCGTTAAGGAATGATTTAAAAAGGTTATTGGAGGAATCAAATAATATGAAAAAGACATTAGCAATTGCTCTTGGTATTCTTCTTGTCTTAAGTATTTTCTCAAGCTGTGGAAAACAGCAGATAAATACAAGTGCAGAAACAACGACTGCTACAACTACTGCAGCAGCAACTTCTGCTGAGACAGCTAGCACTCCTGTTGTAGAAGAAGTCAAGAAGCTTGAATATGCTGAAGGCACAGTTCTCAGAATGGCTACCGGTTATAACAGCAAGAAGACAGGTATTGCCTTCGACGCTGACACAGCCGGAGACGGAATTGAGCTTGCAGGCGTAACATATCACTCTGGCGATCTCAAGCCGACCTGGGTTGAGGTTGAGAATATCCTCGGCATCCAGTTTGAGGACAAGTACCAGGGAAACAGCGCAACAAACGAGCTAAAGTACTGGGCTGAAAGACTCGGTGACGTTGATCTTGTATCTGGAAACGCAGTTTCTCTAAACGACTATGGAATAAAGGGAAGTTTCGTAAATATTGCCGAATATCTCGATATGATGCCTAACTTCAAGGCTTACCTGGATGCTAACCCGATCGTTAGACTGTCTATCACGGGAGACACATCGACAGGTGCTATTTATTTCTCTCCGTATTTTGACGGTGTAAACGACGTCGAAAGAATGCCTTTGATGAGAATCGATTGGCTCCAGAAGCTTCTCGACGGAGAAGGCGAGTTCAAAGCTGAAAAATCAGGTACTCTGAGTTCTGCTGTCTATCAGCCTTATATGCCGACATCCGGCAAGGTTTCTGTCGATGCAGTCAGCCTCGACGGATCAAAGGTCATCACCGTGACCAAGAATTATGACAAGGCAGGAAACATTGTTGCTACAATGAACGCTGCTCTTCAGAAAGGTTCTGTTTCAGGTGTTGAAGCTGTCAATATGCTCAGAAAGTACATCGATGAAGCCTATGACGGCTATTATGGAACAACTAGATCCAACCTCTTCGCAGGCCAGAACGCAGCATGGGATGCTGATGAACTCGTGGCTCTCCTGAGGTGTGTTGTTGCTAATGCTTATACTCTCAACGGAACAGACACCGTACAGGGTCTCTTCAGTAGAGAAGACAACAACAACCAGAGAAAGGTTGACCTCTTCAGATTCGCCGGTACTCTCTTCGGAGTCAGAGGCCTCGAGTCTAGACAGGATTATCTCTACTTCGACAGCGAAGGCAACCTCAGAGATGCCCGCCAGGAAGCAGACACATATCTCGCCCTCGAGAGAATGAACGCTATGGCTAAGGAAGGTCTCATTGCTAAGTCTTATATCGACAACAGCAAAGAGAGCTCCTCTACAATGCTCGAGAATGACCTCGGCTTCATGAGCTATGACTATAACCAAACACAGACTCTCCTGAACGAGACCAAACTTCAGGAAGGTGAGAAATATATGTGTGTCATGATTCCTGTTGCACGCTGGTACGACGGAACAGATGCAAACGGAACATACATGAGATTCACAGAATCCTGGCGTTCTGTTAAAACAGACGGTTGGGCTATCAGCAAGGCTAGCGTCGGCGACGACCAGAACAAGCTCTATGCAGCTCTTGCCCTCATCGACTATGCATTCAGCGAAAAGGGACAGATTCTCATGAGCTATGGTCCAGATGTCTTCATCAAGACCAATGCTGACGGATCTTACGTCACATTCAACTTCAACGGTAAAGAGATGCCTGTAATCGCTGACATCACAGAAGATTATCTCTGGAAGTATGCGAACGGCAACTATACAAACTTTGCACGTATGTATCTCGGATCCACTCTTTCATTTGCTAAGAGCCAGGCTTTCGAATACCAGTGCACGGTTGAAGTCGGAAAGGAAGGAGCAGGATACATCTCAACAGCTATTGCTCTGGGAACAATCAAGCATCCTGAACTGGCTGTCGAAGATAACATGTGGTACACATCTATCCCGACAACCCTTCCGAACACAAAGGTTGAAATCGACATGCTCAATGGATATACCGAGCTGACAAACCAGTTCAGCACATCCAAGGGCGGAACAAACATCTTCTGTACACAGATTGCATCCGGTTACACACTCGACGGAGCTACCGATGCTGCAACTTCTGCATCTAAAGTCACCACAGAGTGGAACGGAAAGCAATATCTTTCTCTCAAGCAGAGAGCTTGGGATCGTGACCTTGAGTTCTATAAGAGCTTGAGCAAGTAAATAGACCTCGGGGAGGGGGTTCCCCCTCTCCGGGAAAAATAATCTAGGAGGACGATTATGTATAAGAAACAGATGACATTTCAGAACATAATCTGTTACATCGCACTTATTGCCGGTGTCATAGTTTTTATTTATTCACTTGGTATTATGTCTGATCTATATGACACTCTTTATACCACTATGACCAACCCGAACGACCATACAGAGACTTGGGTTACCGGTTCTATTGTTTATTATAACATGCAGGGCTTCAACAAGAGCTTCCTGATCGCATCCATCATCTATCTCATTCTCGGTGTTTATCTATTTATTTCGCAAACGAATAAAAGAAGAAGATACTATGTGGGTAATTACATTGCAATAGCTTTGTTTGTCATCTTTACCCTTTTCCTTGTCATATGGTCACACATCGAGATCGGGATTTATAAGGGACAGTGGCTTCAGGTCAACTTTGAGGAGCTTAAGGAATATGCCGAGCTCTTCAACCAGAAGTACACAGAGTCAACATTTTGGTTCGACATCCATTATGCTGTCGCACTGGTTTGTCTTGCCTCTGCAGGGCTTCTCGTATACAACACAATCTGGAAAATAAAGCTCATGAAGGAAGAGCAAAGACTTATCGCGGAGGGAGAAAAGGCATGAGAGAATTGGATGATGCATTAATCAAAAAAGACAGAATGCGCTATATAAAAAACAAGATGAGCTCCAATCTGTGCCTGCTTGCGATTCTGTTGGACGTATTCTACTTTGTTTCAATCTATAAGAGTGATGTAAGCACTTACTACTACACCATTCTTATTGGGGCTTCGATCGTATATAACCTGCTTTTTATGCTTCTTGCATTCCTTTCAAGTGAAGGAGTAAAAGAATACAATGAGCGTTATTCCTATATAATGATAGTTCTGGGTGTATTGCAATTCGTCAGGATTTTCATCATCCCGATGAAGGCACATCATGCCACAGTAACAGTGCAATCTGTTGAGAGGGTTGTCATGGAGAACGGGCAGTTCACAAGATGTCTCGTCTACTTGATTCTCTCTGGTATCTGCCTCCTTGTTGGCGCGTATGTCGGCATCGTGAGATCAAGAACACTCCACAGCTACATTGCAACTCTCGGTGAAGAGAAAAGGAGAGACTAATGGCCGAACTAAAATTACAGCATATCGACAAAATATATGATAATAAAGTCCAGGCAGTCTTCGACTTCAACCTGGATGTAAAAGATGGGGAACTGATTGTCCTGGTTGGTCCTTCAGGCTGTGGGAAAAGCACCACGCTGAGAATGGTTGCAGGCCTGGAAGATATTTCGAACGGGCATCTGCTTCTCGACGGGAAGGAAATTACACAGACACCTGCCAAGGACAGAGACATGGCCATGGTCTTCCAAAACTATGCTCTCTATGGACATATGACTATTTATGAAAACATGGCTTTCTCGCTTACCTTGAGAAAAGAGGATCCGAATGTCATCCACAAGAAGGTTCTTGCTGCAGCGGACATCCTCAATCTCACGACTCAGCTGAATAAAAAGCCGAGCCAACTCTCAGGCGGACAAAGACAGCGTGTTGCTATGGGACGTGCTATTGTGCGTAACCCGAAGGTTTTCCTCTTCGACGAGCCTCTCTCCAACCTGGATGCAAAACTCAGGGGATCAACAAGAAGGGAGATTCTCCTTCTCCATAAGAGACTGAACGCCACAATGCTCTATGTCACACATGACCAGACAGAGGCTTTGACACTCGCTGACAGAATTGTGTGTATGTCAATGGGACATGTGCAGCAGGTCGGGACTCCTCTCGAGCTCTATGATACTCCTGCAAATCTCTTTGTTGCCGGCTTCATCGGCCTTCCTCCAATGAACTTCTTCGATGTCAGAGTCGATGGAAACAAGCTTGTAGGCAAGGGATATACAATTCCTCTCAGCGAGGATGATGCCGATACACTTTCAGGGTACGACGGAAAAGAGATCGTCCTAGGGGTCAGACCGGAGAATGTGATAAAAGGAAACGACGTTACAATCAAGGTCACCTCGAACGAGAACCTTGGAATGAACACTCTTGTTCACGGGCACATCATGAATAACGGAAAGGTTGCCGACAAGATTACAGGTAAGCTCCGTGGCTGGTGTGACTACAAGAGTGGGGATGAGGCAAAGATTTCCTTCGACAGAATGCACTTCTTCGATAAGGAGACTACAAAGCGTATTGTTAAGGAGGAGAAAGCATGAACCAGAGAAAAGGTTTTAAGGAATGGGGAAGAAAGAAGATAGTTTCCCTCAAGCGTAATCCTCAGCGTATTGCTCTAGTCGCATATGTATTGACTTTCCTGTATTACGCCCTCAATCTTACCTGTATTTCCGATACAACGGCAAAAATTCAGGGAAGCGGGATGGGACTTTGCGGGTTCGCAACCATGCTCTTCTCGATATTGAGCCTGGTCTCGTTCCTGAATGCATTCCCTCACAGAAAGAAGGTCAATAAGCCTATGCTTATCCTCCTCTTCGTCATGACAGGAATCATCTTCTATGCTGACTATCACTATAGATCGATCATCTATAATGCAGTCAACAGAGCCGATAACCCGATTGCTGTGACAGCCAACACGATGTATATAAAGACCGCTGCTGATGTCCTTTCCAATCATATGATTTTCCTGGGAATCTCACTGGGTCTGGTGGTGTTGCTGCCGCTTTACTCCAAGCTTCTCAAGAAGATCAATACAGCTGTCGAAATTGATAGCTACGATGACATGGAAGCTATCGATATCTCGGGAGAGAATTGATGGGAAAAAGGAGTGAGGATTACACCGAGAAGAGCAAGGCCATCGAGGATCTTGTGTCTGCTACAAAGGAGAATACCCCCGAGTATTCTCCTGAGGAGCTCAATAAATACAAGACCCCCTCGAAAATAAAGCTCCCAACGCTCTCGAAGGCACTTCTCTTGAAGTTCTGGTTCTCCGGTGTTGTCTGTTACTTCATCGTCTGGGGTCTCGGGATGTACATCCCGTCGAGCCTAGACTTGTACTTCGTGACCTCTCTTGTTATGGGATTTGTTGTCGATATTCTCCAGAACAACATATTCCGCTTCATAGCAAAAGAACCCGGGGAGTACAACAGGTGGATGATGTTCCCGAAAAAAGGGTACATGTCGTTGATATTTAATGTGATTTATTCCTTCTTGGTTGTTTTCATGGTTTATATCACATACACGGTATTGAATGCCGTATTAATGAAAATAACAGGGAAGAGCGGTGTTGTGATTTTTGCAATGGAGCCTTTCACATTCGGGTTGTTCTATCTGGGCTTCGATTCCATTTTTCTGGCATTGAAGAAACTGGGTAAGAAGATAATCGGAGATGCTAGGAAAAAAGCTAAAGGAGACGAGTAATGCCATACCTTATCTTAAAAGATATAAACAAGATTTATCCTAATGGATTCCATGCTGTGCATGACTTCAACCTTTCGATAGAGAAGGGAGAGTTCATCGTTTTTGTCGGACCGTCCGGCTGTGGTAAGAGTACAACTCTCAGGATGATCGCAGGTCTTGAGGACATCAGTAAGGGTGACTTCATCATCGGTGGCAACAGAGCCAATGAGAAAGGCCCAAGAGAGAGAGGAATTGCAATGGTATTCCAGTCTTATGCCCTCTATCCGCAGATGACAGTCTACGACAACCTCGCCTTCGGCCTCACACTTGAGGGAATCGATGAAGATATCATCGAAGAGAAGGTGAAGAACGTAGCCCAGATCCTGGGTCTTACAGATTACCTTGATCGTCTTCCTAAGGCACTCTCCGGTGGACAGAGACAGCGTGTTGCTGTAGGAAGAGCCATTATAAGGAAGGTAAACATCTTCCTTATGGACGAGCCTCTCTCCAACCTGGATGCCAAGCAGAGAGTCACAATGCGCTCTGAGATTACTGAGATCCACAAGAAGACAGGAGCTACAACCATCTACGTAACTCATGACCAGACAGAGGCCATGACAATGGCTGACAGGATTGTCGTCATGAAGGAAGGGTATATCCAGCAGGTGGGAACACCGTACGAATTGTACTTCAACCCGGTCAACGTCTTCGTCGCAGGCTTCATCGGAGAGCCTCCGATGAACTTTGTCCGCTCTACACTCAAGGGCGGAAAGATCAATGTTGGAAACAACGTTGTCGACCTCTCGAAGAAACTGAGTAAGGGAGACCTGGCTAAGTATGAAGGAAAAGAGATTGTCTTCGGTTTCAGGCCAGAGGCAATCACCCTCAAGGAAGAGGAAGAGAGCTACAAGCTTACAAGTACAGTTGAGCTCAGCGAGCTTCTCGGAGACAACACCAATGTCTACATTGACATGGCAGGCACCAAGTCCATCCTCAAGGTCAATCCACACGATACCCCGGAGATGGACAGCAAGTTTGACTTCTACATCCCGCTTGAGGGAGTATATCTCTTTGACGGCGAGACGGAGAGGGTCATCAAATAAAAAACATTATTCTCTTTGTTGCAAGGTCTGTTCTGCGGAGCAGGCCTTCTTTTTTGAGACAAATTTATGTTGCATCCCCAGATCAATGTAAGCGTAATTTCGTGGGCCGTATTATTTATATTGCCCTACATTGCATACTTAG
>CAVHPV010000021.1:0-33895 GCA_963638045.1 Faecalibacterium sp. CAG:74
CCCGGGAAAATGTCATGATTTTCGGTGATTATCAAATAAATTTTACAAAAGAAAGACAAAAACGAACAGTTTTCGGAGATTGAAGCTTAATAGAAAGATGGAAATAGAAAGATGATTGCTGGATTTATAGCTTCTTGTCTTTTCTTTCTTTTTAAAAATTAAGAGGTAGTTTGCTTTTTTCATATTTAACAAAATCCCTAAGAAAAGATATTTTTTAGTGGATCTCTTTTACATAACATTTTCTGAAAAACGGTAAATAGAAATCTAGAAGAGCTCAGGCTCAGAAGTGTTGTCTTTCGCTCTGTAGAGTTTGAAGCTCAGCCTGTGGATGGGGCATGGTCCATATTTCTCAATAGCCAGATAGTGTTCTTTGGTTGGGTAGCCTTTGTGCTTCTCAAAGCCGTACTGCGGCCATTTCTTTCCTGCCAGAACCATGATTCTGTCACGTTCATTCTTGGCTAGAATGCTTGCTGCCATTATTTCTGATATCCTGCTATCGCCCTTAACGACCGCTTCCACAGGAAAAGGAACGGAGGGCGTCTTGTTTCCATCACAAAGAAGAATGGAAAAAGGATGGTGGGAATATATTTCCTCGCTTGTCGTCTTCATCCCGAGCAGCGAGGCATTGAGGATATTTATCCTGTCTATTATTGTGTGTGGTATTGCTTTTATGGAATATGCGATGGCCCTGTCCTTAATTATCTTTTCAGCCTCGATGCGGTCATTCTCGCTCATTTTCTTGGAGTCATTAAGAATTGAGAAGGGGAATTCTGCAGGAAGTATTACAGAGGATACAACGACAGGACCTGCAAGGGGGCCTCTTCCCGCCTCGTCGGTACCGCATATTATAGTATCATGATCAAATTCATCTTCAAAAAGTCCAACTTCCATAATGATGAGTTTTCTTATATACTCTGAGTTAATATTTTTCAAGGAGAGATGATGTTTTTAAAGTCCCTTGAGCTTAATGGATTCAAGAGTTTTGCAGATAAGACACATATAGACTTCACTGATGGGATCACATCATTGCTCGGGCCTAATGGCTGTGGTAAGTCAAATATCGTGGACTCTATCAAGTGGGTTCTTGGCGAGCAGGCAACAAAGACCCTCAGAGCCTCCAGGATGGAGGATGTAATCTTCTCTGGGACGGAAACGCGTAAGCCCAGCCAGATGGCCGAGGTTACTCTTACGATTGACAATGAGAACAGGAACCTTGCAACGGATGTTCCAGAGATAGTCATCAGACGTCGTCTATTCCGTAGTGGTGAGAGTGAGTATTACATCAACGGGCAGAGGTGTCTCTTAAAGAACATCAAGGAACTATTCATGGATACAGGAGTGGGTAAGAGTGCCTATTCAATCCTTGAACAGGGAAAGATTGACCAGATTCTTTCCAACAAGCCTGAAGACAGAAGGTATATCTTCGAGGAAGCAGCAGGCATTTCACGGTATAAGGCTAAATGCAATGAGGCACAGAACAGAATAGACAGGGCGGAGGAGAATATAGCCCAGGTGTCAAATGTCCTGAGAGAAGTCAAGAGAACCTATGACAGAACGAAGAGCCAGGCTGAGAAAGCTCTTAAGTGGCAGGAACTGAAGGACAGGGCATTCTACCTTGATGTAGATATAAAGCTGTCACGAGTCGACATGTTTCTGAAACTTAAACAGAAGAGAGAGGATGACGAGGTCAGTGCAAAGAGCAGAGCAGAAGAACTCAGGAAGAGACTTGGAGAGTATGATGATGTAATATCATCTTCGTCAAGCGAACTTACTCTTGCTCAGGAGGAATCAAAGAACCTGGAAGTCGAGATAGCGAAGAATGAGGCTAAACTCTCCTCTGTTAATGATACTGTGGCTGTACTCAAGGATAACTACCGGCAATATCTTGAAAAGTATGAAAGCAGTGAGAAGCGATGCAAGGACATAGAAAATGAAATTACCTGTACAAGGGATGAGATAGAGAGTAACAACTCCACTCTTGAGGATCTGGAGGACAGGCTGGAGGAGAAGAATGCCCAGCTCGATTATGCCTCGAATACACTCAATACTGCCAGAGAGGAAATAGCACGTCTCAACGAGACAATCCGGAAAGCAGAGGAGAGTAACTCGCGCCTTGATGAGGATCTGAAGGCACTCAGCGAGGAGCTGAGGAATGTAATAGAATCCCTCATAAAGGAAGTTGATGAGAATACCGGAACTGAATTTTCCCTCAAACGTCGTGATGATGCAGACTCTGCCCTTGTCGAGGAACTTAGAAATATTCTTTCTATTATTGATCTCAAGAGAAATTTCCTTTCGTCTCTTCCTGATGGAGTTGAATACCCTAAAGAGATTCTCCAGAAGGATTATGGAAGAATAGAGGAGGGGGTTAATTCTCTCTTTACTCTCTTCGAGCAATACAAAGCGTCAATTCCCCCTGTAATCGACACCATCCTTTCCCCTGAGGGCCTTGTCAGCAAAAAGAGAGGGATAGCCGAGAGTGAGGACAATGCCAGGGAACTTATGCTCACAAACCGAAGGACAATAGAAGGGGCAAGAGTTCAGATAGAGAGTAGAGAACATGACAGTGAGACACTTCAGGCTACAATTATCTCCATTCGTGAGACTCTTGGAAGTCTAAGAACAAACATAGACAATTATAAGGAAAACATCAAAAGGCTTTCTGAGTCAGTCATCAAACGTGAACTTGATCTTCAGGATGAGCGGGACGGTGCCGAAATAGCACGTAAGAGACTCTATGAGGTAGCGGACAGAATCCAGGAGAAAAACGACGAGATCGAGGAGACGAAGGTAAGGCTTGATTCCCTCAATGCCAAGCTCAGGGATGTGAATAACCTTGTTGGCGAGAAGTTCAAGTCCCTCAGCGTTAAAAGACAGGAGAAAGAGACGCTCCTTGCCGATATCAACAAGGCCGAAAGTGAGAGCCTTGCCGCACATATGTATAAGGAGCAGTGTGAGAGTGAGATATCATCAATATTCACTCAATTCTTTGAAACATATGCAAGAAACCTCAATGAGTTCAGTGAGCGCCTTCTTCCTGAAATGCCACAGGAGACGGAACTTAAGAAGGAATTTGATGCTGTCAACAATGAGATAAAGGCATTGGGGAATATAAACCATGCAGCCAGAGATGAGTATGAACAGGCCGAGGACCAGTATAAGTTCTACACAAAGCAGCTTGAAGACTACAACAAGGCTAAGACAGATATGGAGTCAGTACTTGGGGAGATTCTTGACAAGTCAAAGGAGATGTTTCTCACCTCCTATAAGGAGATAAGCGACAACTTCCAGGCAATGTTCAGACGTCTTTTCGGAGGAGGCAGGGCCGAGCTGAGTCTAACTGAACCAGATGAAGTGCTCACGAGTGGTATTGAGATTCTTGCACAGCCTCCCGGAAAGAGCATGTCCACGCTTTCCCTTCTCTCGGGAGGTGAGAGGAGCATGACGGCAGTTGCGTTGCTATTTGCCACATACCAGGTAAAGCCTTCCCCGTTTTGCATTCTGGACGAGATAGACGCTGCCCTGGATGACAGGAATATCGGGTATTTTCTGGATGTGTTGCAGGATTTTGCACGTGACAGCCAGTTTATCATCATTACCCATAACACACATACCGTTACTGGAGGTAACGCTATGCTGGGTGTCTCGCAGATGGAGGCAGGAGTATCAACAGCAGTAAGCTACCGTATCGCATCGATTGAGGGGCAACCGAGAATTCTCAACGATGAGGGCTCCGAAGTTGAATTTGATGAAGAGGGGAGACAAAAGTAGACATCCATTTTACTTTTTATTCAGATTGACCAAAGAGTTGTTAATAATGTATAAAAGACAGTTGAAAGAAGATTAGTGGGAAAAGCATGTTTGACAGTATAAGCAGTAAGTTCACATCTATAGTAAAGACCCTTTCTGGAAAGGGTAAGATAAGCGAAAAAAATATACGTGATGCTGTAGAGGAAATAAAAGAAGCCTTACTGGATGCTGACGTTAATCTTCGTGTTGTCCGTCGTTTTGTCAATTCAACAATAGAAGAAGCCCTTGGTGAGAAGGTTCTCACTTCTGTGGATCCTGGTCAGCAATTTACAAAGATTGTCTATGACAAGATGGTCGCCCTCCTTGGCGCAAGTGAGGAGGAGACGGCTCTTCACCTCAAAGGAAAAGATGCACTTTCAATCATCCTTATGATGGGTCTTCAGGGCTCCGGTAAGACGACCGCTTCACATAAGCTTGCATATAAGCTGAAGAAGGATGGCCGCAAGGTGATGATGGTCGCGGCAGACCTTGTAAGGCCGGCAGCAATCGAGCAGCTTTGTATACTTGGAGAGAAAGCTGGGGTTCCTGTCTTTACAATCCAGGGAGAGAAGGATCCTACAGTAGTTGTCACAAAGGCCATTGAGAGAGCAAGAAAAGAATTATATGACACACTTATAATAGATACCTCGGGTCGTATGCACCTTGATGATGAGTTGATGAAGGAGATTCAGCGCATAGCCAAGGTATCAAATCCTGATGAAAAGCTCTTTGTTGCAGATGCCATGACGGGGCAGAGTGCTGTCGAGATAGCAAAGGAATTCGATGAGAAGGTTGGAATTACAGGTGTAATTCTTACCAAATTTGATTCTGATACCCGTGGTGGTGCGGCACTCTCTCTCAGAAGCGTAGTCGGCAAGCCTATCAAGTTCATAGGAACCGGAGAGAAGATGGAGGATATAGAAGTCTTCCATCCTGAGCGTATTGCATCACGTATTCTCGGAATGGGTGACATTGTCTCCCTTGTCGAAAAGGCCCAGGAGGCATTCGATACCTCTGAGGCTGAGCGTCTTCAGAAGAAGATGGCGAAGAACACCTTTGACCTTGAGGATTATCTTATGCAACTTGAAAGCATGAAGAAGATGGGCTCAATTGACAAACTCATCGAGATGATTCCGGGTGCCAAGGGACAGATCAGCGAAGATGATATAAACCTTAAGGAAATCGAGGTCGAGAAGGCAATAATCAGATCGATGACGCGCTTCGAGAGAGCTAATTACAGGGTTATAGGTCCGAGCAGACGTAAACGTATCGCAAAGGGATCAGGTACAAGTGTTTCCGATGTGAACAGATTACTTAAGAAGTTTGAAAAGAGTAAGCTGATGATGAAAAAGCTTGCTTCGAATAAGAAATTACAGGCTCAGATGATGAGTAAATTAGGCATGTGAGCCTTCAAGCAGTATAAGGAGAAAACTGATGAGCACAACAATGAGACTCAAAAGAATGGGTACAAAGAAGAGACCATACTACAGAATCGTAGTTCAGGACAGCAGGATTGCAACTTCCTCAAAGACAATCGATGAAGTCGGAACATACAAACCTGTAGAGGCAAATGACCAGATCTCTCTTAATGATGAAAAGGTTAAGGCATGGATTGGCAAGGGTGTAGTAGTATCACCAACAGTCAAAGCTCTTCTCAACTCAAAGGGAATTACACTCGACAGAAAGCAGGCTTGATTAAAGCATAGGAGTCGAGATGGAAAAGGAACTTGTAGAATTTGTGGTCAAGAGCCTTGTGGATGTTCCCGAGGAGGTGAGCGTGAATGTTGTCGAGGGTAGTAAGTCTACGATCCTTGAACTTCGTGTCTCCCCGGAAGACATTGGTAAGGTTATCGGCAAGCAGGGCCGTATAGCAAAGGCAATAAGAACTATTCTTTCTGCCAGTGCAACACGTGACGGCAGACGCGCCACCCTGGAGATTCTTGACTGATGATAGCTCCTCTTCTGGAATGTGCAACTGTAGGAAAAACGCATGGAACTGATGGCTTTGTGCGGGTATATTCCCTCTCGGGAGAATATTCCCATCTAAAGAAGATCTCTTCCTGCCTTGTTCGGTTGCCCTCCGGGGAGGAGCTTGCTCTGACTGTCTGCGCTACCCAGAATAAAGGGGATCTTTTTCTAATAAAGTTCAATGAGTATCCTACCCCGGAAAAGGCGAGATTTCTCGCAAAATCATCGATTCTTATAAGACGGGAGGATGCTCCTCAACTCAAGAAAGGTGAATATTATGTCGCCGACCTTTACGATATGGATGTCATGTATGACGGAAAGAAGGTTGGAACAGTAAAATGTACTGCAGAGGGAGGACAGGCACTTCTTCTTGTTGTTGTGAGAACAGACAACGAAAAGGAATACCTGGTTCCGAATCTTCCTCAATTTGTCCGTAATATCTCAATACAGGACAATTTTCTCGAACTAATTAATCCCCAATTATTAGATTTGTCATGAAAATAACAGTTCTTACGCTCTTTCCTGAAATGGTGGAGCCTTTTTTTAAATCATCCATAATGAAGAGGGCAGTGGAGAAGGGGATAATCGAGTACGAAATAATTTGTTTCCGTGATTTTGCCGTGGGTGTCCATAGAAAGGCTGATGATGAGCCTTTCGGAGGTGGTGCAGGCATGGTGCTTATGCCGGACCCTCTCTACAGAGCTATGGACACACTCGCTCTAAGGGGAAAGCGGGTTATATTTCCGACACCATCAGGAAAGCTTTTCACTCAGAAGTATTCACAGGAACTCTCGAAGGAAGACGAACTTGTCTTCATATGCGGGCATTATGAGGGGCTTGACCAGAGGGTGATTGATGAGTTCGTCACAGATGAGATTTCTATCGGTGACTATGTCCTTTCTAGCGGGGAGACAGCCTCCCTTGTAATCATTGATTCACTCTACAGGCTTATTGAAGGTGTTATAACAGGAGAGAGTCTTAATGAGGAATCGTTTTCGAACGGGCTTGTGGAATATCCGCAATACACAAGACCTGCAGTCTATTGCAATAAAAAAGTTCCTGATGTATTATTGTCCGGTAATCAACGCCATATTACCGAATGGCGGAGATTCAAAGGGCTGGAAAAAACGCTGCTCAACCGGCCGGATCTGCTCTCGCATGCCTCTCTCAGCATAAAAGAGCGACAGGATTTATTGAAAATTTATAATAATGAAGAGGAATGATATGGATATCATTAGAGCTATTGAAGCAAAGCAGATCAAAGAGAATGCTGAAAATTTCAGCGTTGGTGATACAGTAAAGGTTTATTTCAAGATTGTTGAAGGTACAACTGAAAGAGTCCAGGCTTTCGAAGGTATAGTCATTGCAAAGAACAACGGCGGTCTTAGAAAGACATTCACAGTCAGAAAGATTTCCTACGGCGTTGGTGTCGAGAGGATTTTCCCTATGCATTCACCGAGAATCGAGAAGATTGAAGTTCTCAGAAGAGGTCGTGTCAGAAGAGCTAAACTTTACTATCTCAGAGACAGAGTCGGTAAAGCTGCTAAGGTTCCCGAGCTCATCAAGAAGAACGCCTAAGACCTTCTCATGGATAATTCCCTCTCCGGAGGGATATTTTTTTTGTAACCTTCACTCTCTCCCTGTGTTTTCTAATTAGACTTCACATAAAATACTTGAAAAACCGGTCAATAAACTTGATTTTGTAATTCACTGTATTAAATTTGTGTGTAATAATTATAGTTAGGTTGGTTTTTGAATTACTCTGGCGGTTTTTGTCAGAGGGTTTGAGAGGGATTTTCTCCCGGACAGACCTTGTTTATGTTTTTTAACGTAAATATATAAAAGTTATTTATTCCGGTTTATTCGGAAATAAGGATGGCGACATGATGAAAAGAAAGAGTTTCGGAAAGTTAGCAATTGTTGCAATTCTTGCTACTTTGATGCTTCTTGGTCTCTGTGTCTGCAGTAAGAAGGCTGATACTTCAGCTGCAACTACAACTACTACTGCTAGCACAACTACTACAACGACAACCACAACAGTAGCTACACCGGCTACAACAGCTTCTCCTGCTACGACAACTACAACTACAACAACAGTTGTCGAGGAAAAGCCGGTAGTTGAAGAAGTGAAGGTTGAGGAAGTCAAGGCTGAGGAGCCTGTTGTCGAAACAGTTGTTGTTGAACCTGTTGTCGAGGAAGTGGCCGTAGTCGTTCCAGAATATTCAACAGTTTTCTCATACAATGGAATCACATCATCCATCGATGCTTACAGCAATCACGCTGTCATCTCAATTCCGGAAGGTGTTACGGCTGAAGATATCACAGCTATTGCAAAGCTTCTTGTTTCTGCTTACCCGGAATCAAGTGCTGTGACATATGAAATAAAGGACGGTGACCTCTGCCTGTACTATCCTGAGCAGGCTCTTTCCTATGTAAAAGCTGCTGTATCAACACTTTCTAGTGATGCTATGTGGCTGATTGACATCCTCTTCGCTGAGGATGAGGCCGTTGCTGAAGAGACTGAAGAAGATGAAGATCTTCTCTTCACTACATCCTTTGATTCAGATGGAATCACATCATTTATCGCTGTCTATGCTGACCATGCTTATCTGACGATTCCGGAAGGCGTAACGAGTGAAGATATCGCTGCTGCCGCTGCTGCGCTCGTGGAGGCTTATCCTGAATATGCAAACCAGTGTACTTATGCAATTGAAGACGGCATTCTTACATTGACATATCCTGAGCTCTCTGCTGAAGAGCTAGTTGCTTATTGCGATTATCTCTACGGAGAAGCTGTTGCTTACATCGATTCTCTCATCGAGACAGTTGTTGAAGTTGTCGAGGAGCAAATTGCTGCTACAACTTTCGACATCCTGGATGATGGTACAATTGTTGCTACATACGACTATAACGGAATCAAAGCTTCTGTCGTGATGAGCGATACAGAAACCGTTATCACATATCCTTCACAGTATGTCACAAAGGATGACATCCTCGGATATATCAATGCTATGGCTGCTGCTGTTCCTTCTCTTGCTGAGAATGTTTACTATGCATTCGAAGGGGATGACACTGTAATATTCTACTATCCTGCAGAGTACATGGGTGGAACATACTACAAGCTCGAAACTCTCGCTGCTGCAGACGAAAATGTTACAGCATATATCGACGCAAAGCTTGCTGAAGTTGTTGTTGCTGAGGTTCCGGTTGAAACAACTGCATCAACTGAGCCGGCTGCACCAGCTCCGGTTGTTGCTGAGCCTGTCGCTGTCGCTCCTGTTGAGCCTGTTGCTCCAACCCCGATTGCTGCTAAAACAAGTTTCGTCCAGAGCTATTCTGTTGCAAGTGCATTCGAGGCTGGATATAACCTCAATGGCAAGTCTCTTGCTCTCGGCGGATCTCTCAGAGCTGAAGCTGCTCTCAGCGATAAGCTTGCATTCGGCCTCAAAGTCGGATATGACTTCAAACTCAATACTCTTCCTGTTGCTCTCTATGGAAAATATACATTTGCTGAATTTGGCAATGCTAAACTCTATGGAACTCTTGGACTCGGAGTCGATGTCTCTACAAAAGGGAAGGGAGTCGGATTCGGTGCTGAAGGCACACTCGGACTTGAATATGCATTTACTAACAATCTTTCTGCATTCGCAGAAGCATCTGTCAAATACTCAACTCTTAACAAGGTTTCCTTCGGCGGAGCTGTTGGTGGAAAGATCACTTTCTAATCGGAATGACAAACCGGTACAAAGGCTATGGGGAACCATAGCCTTTTTATATTGTTTGACCAATTGTAATTAGATTGTTAACTTAGTATCATACTCATTGATTAAAGGATAATTTGATTATGAAGAGAAATTCAAAATATGTGTTGATTGTACTTTCTGTACTTATCCTTCTTCTTGTTCTTCCTGCATGTAATAGGAAGTCAGATGGAAGTGAAAATACTTCTGTTGTCTCTCAGCTGATCAGCAAAGAGTCGAATTCTGACAGCAACCCTATCGTTGTTGTCCAGGAGCCACAGCAGAAGGAAGAAAAGAAAGAGGTTCCTGCTACGGCTGAAACTGTTGTTTCGTCACCTGTCAGTGAGCCTTCATCTGTTTCTCAAGATGTGGTAAATGAGGAAGCTTCACTCGATGATGGGTTTGAGTATAATGCAACATTCTCCTACATGGGATTGGAGAGTGAGGTAAAATATAATGAAACTGAAATCAGCATTATTCTTCCATTCGGCACAACAGAAAAGGATGTTGAAGACTTCGTCAACTATGTCGAGGGTGAGTATTCTTTGATTGAGTATGCTGACTATGATGCTGCTTCACGTACTCTCGTCTTTGCTTATCCTGCGCAAAAGGCTGAGGATGCAGATGGGCTTTACTCCCTTTTTGAAACATCTGTTAAGGCTTACATCGATTCAATCTTTGCCACTGACGAGAAGGATACCAGCAATGAAACTTACAATGTTAAGTTCACAGTACTTGGTGATATCAACGCTGTCTTTTATCTGGATAACTCAACTCTTACTGTTTCACTTAACAGGGTTCTTGATGAAAATGAGTACAGTGAGATTGCTGATGCTGTTATTGAATATCTTCCAGAGCTTGCCTCTTCTTATGCTTATGTGAGCGATGACGGCCTTATCTACTCAATTCAGTTTGATGCAAAGTCTACATCTGATCTTGATGAGATGTACCATAAAATAATGGATCTTCTTTCTCTTTATTGTGAGAACGTTGAAGTCATTACTGCTTCCAGTGAGGAGCCTGTTGCTGTTCCTGCTCAGGTTGTGGAGGAAAAGAAAGAAGAAGATGAAGTTGCACGAGAGGCTGTTGTAGTCGAAAAGACAAAGACTCAGACGTCACCTGTGTCAAAAACTCCTGACTATTCTTCTTTTGGTGTATCTGTATCAGGTTCGCTCTATTATGATATCCCGCACAATATTTTGAGAGGCACAGTCGGCGGCAGGGTTGAGTATTCATTTATGCCTGACTTCTCATTCGGGGTTAAGGGTGAATATGACTTCGGAGGCTATATTGACGTACTTGGCTATCTGAAATGGAATTTCTATGATTCTCTTTATGCTTATATCGGTGGTGGGTACAAATTCGGACTTGGTGAGAACAGAAACTCTTCTTCCTTCCTTCTTGAGGGAGGACTAGGCTACTCATATCACTTTGGTGCGGGTATCCTTGGATATGCTGAACTTGGTGCAGCATATGCTCCTATGAGTTATACAAAGATTGCACCGGTTATTAATCTTGGAATAAGGTATACTTTCTGAGGTAATCGACGTGGAGCAATCTTATAAAAAGAACAGAAACACTTCCAGGCAAAAGCCGAAAAACAATTACCAGGCTAAGTCGAAAACACGAAAAAAGGGGAGGGAGAGGTCTCAGGTGATTAGTGGGTTCTCAACCCTGTCGCAGGTGTCAGGGGCCCCGCTTGTAAAGCCTTATCATTCTTCTATTCCGGTTATTCCCCCAAAAACTGTGATAGAGCCTTATGAGAAATGTGTAATATGCTCGGAAAAAATTGATACAATTGCTGATGCGTTCTTGTTGAGTGATGGCTATGCACATTTCGACTGTGTTCTAAATCGTATACGGGAGAGCGAACCGCTGGGTGAAGGTGATACCGTTAGTTACATAGGCTCCGGCTCGTTCGGAATATGCCATAAGGGAAGTGATGGCAAGTACACTATTCTCAAGAAAATAGATGTTGAGAATAAAGAAAACTACCAAAATTTTAAAGGCTATGTGGAGAGTCTTAAACAATGAGAAGAGCGATTGTTTCCGGTTCGTTTGATCCAATGACCATTGGGCACCAGGATATAATTATTAGAGCTTCAAAGCTTTTTGATGAAGTTGTTGTCCTGGTCGGAAACAACAGTAGCAAGAATTCGCTTTTTACAGTTGAGGAGAGGGTGGAGATGATCATCTCCTCCCTTTCTTCTCTTAAGAATGTGACTGTTGATTCTTTTTCCGGTCTTATTGTTGATTATGCAGCCTCTCATAGGTGCGGTTATATAGTGAGGGGACTCAGAGACGCTCATGACTTTTCATATGAACATGAGCTTGAGATAAACAACAGGTTCCTTTGTCCTGATGTTGAGACTGTCTATCTTACTGCAGATAAGGAGAATATGTTCATCCGTTCATCATCAATCAGGGAGTTTCTCCTATATGGGGCTGACTGCTCCTCTCTTGTACCTCCTCCTGTCTATAAAGCTATTGTTGATAAAGGTTTAGTTAACAGGATCAAATAGAGGAAGCAGAAATAATATCTTTTTTCAAAAACTGTATTGACTAAAGGCGCCATATTCTTTTTAATATTCCTTGTTGTTTGGAGAGGTTCCCGAGCGGTCAAAGGGGGCAGACTGTAAATCTGTTGGCTATGCCTTCGAAGGTCCGAATCCTTCTCTCTCCAGGTTGGCTCTCTTAATCGAGAGCCTTTTTTGATGAGGTTGTATGTTCTATTCTGACGGGCTTGATTTTAAATGCAAGATGTGCTCATATTGCTGCTCTTCGGAGCCGGGATATGTGTTTCTTTCTGAAAAAGATATTGATAGACTCTCCAGGTTTCTTGCCCTTGACAGGGAGACATTTCTTAAAACATATACTCGCCAGGTGGACTACGGCACACACTATCTTGTTTCCCTCACCGAGAGAAAAAACTACGACTGTGAGTTTCTTTCTTCTAAGGGATGCACTGTCTATGATGCCCGCCCTGAGCAATGTCGTACATATCCATTCTGGAAATCTGTTTTGGAAAACAGAAAGACATGGGAGAATGAGGCCCAGTATTGCAAAGGGATAAATGGTGGCCGTAAGGTAAGTAAAAAGGAGATAGATGAGTTTCTCAAAAGAGGAGAGAACAATCCGCCTTTCATCATTTTCAAACATCCATTGCCAAAAAAGGGATAATATTTTCTTTTCCTTTTAGAGTTATTTGTTTATATTTATTTTGGAGTTGTTTTCTTGCCTAGGTTTTCAGATAGAACAATAGATCAAATTAAAAACAGACTGAGAATCTCAGAAGTCATGTCTTCCTATGCCCATATAGAGGACAAGGGAGGTTCGAAGTGGGTCAAGTGTCCTTTTCATGGTGGTGGTAACGAGAAGACTGCATCCTGCAAGCTTGACGATGACAGAGGAACATTTTATTGCTTCGGCTGTCATGAGTCCGGTGATATCTTCTCATTAGTTATGAAGAAGGAGGGCCTTGATTTTTCTTCTGCTGTCGAGCTCCTTGCAAAAAAGGCCGGGGTTGAGCTTGAGACTTCATCATCCGGGAGTGAATATACAAAGAAACAAAGAGACGTGAAGGAGAGCATGTATGACCTTTATTCACGTATGATGCAGGCTTATCATTATTTGCTTCTGGAGAGTAAAGAAGCAGAAAGTGCAAGAAAATATCTTTCCGACAGGGGAGTGAGCAGCCAGATGATTGAAAACTTCCAGCTTGGATATGCTCCCTCAAATCCGTCATGGCTGTACAATTTTCTCAAAAAGAAAAACTATACAGATGAGTTTCTCTCAACTTCCGGGTTTTTCTCTCAGAGAAAAAAGGAATGGCCGCTTTTTGCCAACAGGCTGATGTTTCCCATCCGTGATAGACTTGGGCGCACGATCGCATTCTCCGGGAGGGATCTCTCCTTCTCTGACAGGGCTCCGAAGTATATCAACTCCCCCGATACTGTAATATACCAGAAGAAGGAAAATTTCTTTGGTCTATTTGAGGCAAAAAAGACGATAGGTGATAAGGTTTATGACCCGATTCTCTGTGAGGGAAACTTCGATGTCATGGCAATGCACCAGGCTGGGTACACCTCTGCCGTGGCATCTCTGGGAACTTCATTCACTATTGAACAGTGCAGGAACATGAAGAGATGGTTCGGCCATATTGTATCATTCCACATGCTCTTTGACTCTGACCAGGCCGGCCAGAATTCGACTGTCAGGGCAATAGGAATACTCAACCAGAATGGACTGGAACAGAGGGTGCATAGACTCCAGTCAGCCAAGGATGCTTCAGAACTCCTGGAAAAGAGAGGGGTGGAAGGTATAAAAGAGGAGTTTGAGCCATATTTAACGGGTTTTGACTACCTTGTGCAAAACAGCTTAAGTCATTATGATGTAAAGAATGCCCGAGGAAAATCAGACATTTTGAGATCGCTTGGTGATTATCTGAATAACTGTCAGAGTGAGATTGAACGTGATAGTTATATATTGTCACTGGCGACACTTCTTGGTCTGGATGAGGCTGCAATTAAGGAGGATTTGAAGAAAATATCCCAACCTTCCGGTTTTTCTAGTGAAGAGCGTGGCAATGCAAAAGAGGAGAAACACAGGAGCATTAAGGTGAATGTCTCACATGACCTCTTCCTGATGCTTTATCTATGCAATCATCGTTCACTCTTCAAGTTATACCGGCAGAGGATTAACTTCGGGGATTTGGAGGATATAGAAGCTCAAAAGCTGTATATGGCTCTTGAGAATGCTTTGAGAGATGATGTTCAGTCGGATGCGAATTTCCTTTCTTATCTGAATGATGATGAATTAAGGAATTATGTCAGTTCGTCTTACGCTCTGAAGGAATATACAGAGGACAGAAGCGATGCAGTTGAAGAAGTTATATTGAGAATATCTCTTCGTTCAATGGAAAGGAAAAGAAGCATACTTGACAGGCAGATTTCCATGCTTAGTAGTGAAGATGAGGACACACTTACCGAGTTGATGGAAAAAAAGATGGATTATGACAGAAAGATATCGAAGCTGAAAGAGCAACTTGCCGGCTTTGATTCAAGGAGTATTACACAGTAATGTCAGAAGAAATTCTTGTTAGTGAATTATTTCTTAGTCTGGAGAAACTTGAGAAAGAGAAGGGGTATATCTCTCTTGTGGATATCATCACAGCAAGGAAAACCTATGGTAAGGCTTTCAGCAATGATGAGATACTTGAAGCTGCAAAACTAAAAAAACTTAACTATGTCGAATCTGAGGATGAGTCTGATGAATTTGACGGGGAGCCCACGGAGGCTGACCTCGAGGCAAAGGACAATGAGGATGAGATTCCACTTGATGACGACTATGATGAGTTTGGTGATACCGACCCTACTATTGATGAGCTCAATGAGATAGAGAAGGAAGTTGCCGAGGATGAAAACCCGTCCGACACGAAGAATAAGGAAAAACACGACGACGAAGAAGAGGACGAGGACGAGGACGAAGAAGACGAAGAAGGGATGGAGGAATTCCCGGAAGATGGTATAAACGAGTGGAAGGACACAGACGAGGATGCGGAGTCCAGTGAACGCTTCATCGACATATCATCATTCAGTGATGCTTCCTCTGAACACAGGGTTTCCCATACAGTTACAAGCAAGTATGACACAAGCCAGGATGATCCAATCAGGCTCTATTTAAAGGAAATCGGTAATGAGAAGCTTCTTACCGGTGAACAGGAAGTCGAGCTTGCCAAACAGATGGAAAAGGGTGCGATGATTGTCAACTCTGTAATCAGGGAAAGTGGCATTCTCATCTCTTTCTTTGCTTCTGTAATCAAGCATATAAACACAAAAATTGACGAGGAGAGTGAGGATTCACTGTCTCCTGAGGATATTAAGGAATTCCTCTCCATTCAGAAGAGATACAATCTCAACTACAGAGACGCCCTTGGAAGAGATATCGCACGTCAGATAGACGAGTACAACGATGAGAAAAGCAGGATGCTTCTTGCCGGCGATGAGGACAAGGATGAGAAAATCAGGAAAATGAGGGAAGATCTTCTCGATAGACTTGGTGGTCATCCGAACGAGAAATCTCCGATATATGAAGGGAAGAAGAGATCTTCATTTGCAACAAGGGAGGAGTGGATTGAGTTCTGCAGAGAGGCTTCCCGTCGTTATGCTATTAAGAAAAACAGGGAGATTCAGGTCGAGACAAAGAACGAGGAAGAGCAGCGCAATGAAGATATGGTTGCTCTTGCTGCTGAAAGGGATGCTGCTTTCCGTGCCGAGCATCCTGACATGAAACCTCAGGAGCTTGAGAACGCCATACAGAAACTCCACAATGAACTCAAAAAGGAGAATGCCCAGATAGCACAGGCTCTCGCAAAGAAGTTCAAGGATGCCGAGAAGGAAATAGAGAGTCTGGAGCAGAATAAGTATATCCCGGTGACTGACTGGGTGGGCTCCATCGAACTTCAGCAGGAGGAGATAGATACCCTCACATCGATGTTCATTGATGCCCGTGATACCATTCTTAGGTGTAACGAGAAGAAGAAGGAAATAGAGGGAAAACTTAAGATTTCCTCTTCCCGTGAGATAAGACAGCTGGGGCGTGATCTAGCAACAAGAAGCAAGGCACAAGCAATTGAAGAATTCCTCGGGCTCTCAAGTGATGAGATTAAGGATCTCATAAAAGAACTCCAGCTTACCGAGAAGGAACTTAGGACAATTGAGAATGACTTCGAGTGCTCGACAGACAAGGTTATCGAGAATGTGAAGAACATCCAATACGGCCAGCTCATACTTAAGCAGGCTAAGGACAGACTGATCAAGGCCAATCTAAGGCTTGTTGTCTCTATTGCGAAGAAATATACAAACAGGGGACTTCAGTTCTTCGACCTGGTCCAGGAAGGAAATATAGGTTTGATAAAGGCTGTTGAGAAATTCGAATATGCCAAGGGCTTCAAGTTCAGTACATATGCCACATGGTGGATCAGACAGGCCATTACTCGTTCTATCTCCGACCAGGCCAGGACGATCAGGGTACCTGTCCATATGATTGAGCAGATAAATAAAGTTGTGCGGGTCAGCAGGACGCTCATGCAATCTCTCGGGCGTGACCCGACCGACAGGGAGATAGCAGAAGCACTCGACTGGCCGGAAAGCAAAGTCAAGACAGTCAAGAGTGTTGCCCGCGAGCCTATCAGCCTTGAAACTCCTGTGGGTGAGGAGGAGGATTCAGTCCTCAGCGACTTCATTGAGGACAAGGATGCAGAGAATCCTGCCAACCAGACAGCCTATAAACTTCTACAGGATAAGATCAGAGAGCTTCTCTCTACACTTCCGGAAAGGGAGCAGGAGGTTCTCAGAATGAGATTTGGTCTTGATGATGGTTATGCTTTGACACTCGAGGAAGTTGGTCTCTACTTTGATGTCACAAGGGAGAGAATCAGACAGATTGAAGCGAAGGCTCTCAGGAGACTGCGTCACCCTAAGAGAAGCAGACAATTGAAGGATTGGAGCTGATAAACGGGTGGAACATATTCAGAAAATCTTATATGATAGTTTTTTGTTGGAGAAGGTAGACATATGGCAGAAAATAAGAAGCTTGAAACATTAATCAGACTTCAAAGTGTTATTACAGAAAAGTTAAGTCTTGAAGAGCAGAGAGAGATCATTCCGCAATCCCTTCATGAGGATGAGGCAGCTTTGGAAAAAGCTGAGAAGATTCTCAACGGTCTTGAGGAAGACTTGAGACAGGCTGAGAGTGAAGAGAAGAGCTTGACGATTCAATATACAGATGCTGACCATCAGTCCAGTGAGTACCAGAAGATGATTGAGACACTGAACACAATGCGTGAGATGGAAGCCATGACTAAGCAGATCAATGAAGCCGATGCACGAGCCAAGGCCCTTCTGACTGCAAGAAATGCCAAAAATCAGCAAGTTGGTGAGTTGAAAGGCAGAATCGGTGAGCAGAGTGCTGTTGTTGCTGAGATTTCTGCCCGTGTCAATGAAGCCAGGGCCGGAGTTGAAACAGAGCTTAGTGAGATTGACAGCAAAATCAATGCACTTAACAGCGAATGTGATGAAATCAAGAACGGTGTTATAGATGAAGACTTCTACAACAGGTTTTATAATATAGCACGTAAGAAAGGCGGCCAGGGGCTTGTACCTGTTAAGGGACAGGTATGTATGGGCTGTAACTTCGTTCTTCCGATGCAATTCGTCATAGACCTCAGGCTCAAGCAGCTTAATGACGAAGTTGATACCTGTCCATATTGCTCAAGGATGATTTATTTTGATGACAATGTTCCACCTGAGGAAGAGAAAAACTTCATCTTTGATGATATCGACGTCGTGAAGAGTATTACAAAGAACGGAGATGTGGCTTCTGATGAGTCTGTTGCTGAAGATGATGATATCTTAACTTCTGATGATTCTGACGACGAATTTTAATTGACTTTTTCCAGGCTCCGGAAGTAATCGCTTGAAATACAGAGGAAAGTCCGGGCTCCGCAGAACACAGTGCTGGCTAACGGCCAGGAGCAGTAATGCTACAGAGAGTGCAACAGAGAGCAGACCGCCGGAAGGTAAGGGTGAAAGGGTGGTGTAAGAGACCACCGCTTTCCTGGTGACAGGAAAGGCATGGTAAACCTCACTGGGAGCAAGGTTAAGTATGTGGGTGGCTTGTTCGGCTATATCCACGGGTGAACCGCTTGAGGGCGGGAGTAATCCCGCTCCTAGATAGATGATTACATAAACAGAACTCGGCTTATCCGGAACCTGGTTTTTAATTTATGGCCCATTACAGGGCCATTAATTTGAGTGTTATTATAAGTCTGTAATCTCGAATCTGAGGTCGAATTTTTGCCCACGCGGGAAGACGTTAGGGGCATACGGGTTTGAAATCTCACAAAGCGCATAGTGTCCCAGTCCATTGTTTTTGGCTATTGTCTCAAGAAGGGCAATCGGCATTTCTGGTTTGAGATCACGTTCCTTCACGATATCTATCACCATCCAGTTGAAGACATTGTTTTTGTCTATCCAGCATATATTAGGGCTTACTCCCGGATAGCTCTGGTAGAGCATGTTGTCTATTCCCTCCTTGTCGTGGAGGTTCTCGACGATAGCCATGACGGCGTTGTTATAAAGCTCCCAGAGGGAAGTTTCTCTGTACTCTTCTCCGCCTATCTTTTCAGGAACAACCTCACTTATTCTTCCTTCCTCAATGTAAGCGGAGGCATTTATGAGATTGAACTTGTCCTCTACAAGTCTCACTACTGAGCCGGTGCTGTCGAAGGGGAGTATGCATCCAATAATATCATTATCACGACAGAGTCTCATTCTTTCCTCAAAGAACGAAGGATTGGAGAGGATGCCATCCTTACCAAGAACGGCAAACATTATTCCGAAGACTCTGTTACGGCATCTGAATGCAAGGTCAACGAAATATGGAACTGTATACTCCATCTTGATCCATTGAAAATCTGAGACATCCTCCGGCGAAATGAATTGGCGTATGGAGGCAAAATA
This sequence comes from Faecalibacterium sp. CAG:74, assembly GCA_963638045.1. Taxonomy (GTDB): domain Bacteria; phylum Spirochaetota; class Spirochaetia; order Sphaerochaetales; family Sphaerochaetaceae; genus Ornithospirochaeta. Next base: position 19,019 of record CAVHPV010000021.1, read on the forward strand.
CGAGAGAGCATTCTGATAGAGTTTGTCATTCTTTTCATTGAGCATCTCTGAAAACATCTTCTCTGTCAGTATTGTCTTATTATCATCCCAATAGAGCTGTCCTTTTCTCTTTATCATTTCTCTTCTTCCTTAATTCTGTCCCAGAGAGCATTCATCTCATCAATGTGATCCCTGTCAAGTGGAATATTCTCCTCTCCAGCTCTATCAAAGAGCTTCTGGAACCTTGTCTTGATCTTTTCATTGCATCTATATAATGCCGTGTTCGGTCTTATCTTCAGAAAGCGGGAGAGATTGACCACTGAGAAGAGCAGATCTCCTATCTCCTCCTCGATATGGTCGCCATCTCCCTCCCTTACAGCATCTTCGACTTCTCCAAGTTCCTCTTTAACCTTATCGATTACACCCGAAACATCTGACCAGTCAAAGCCGACTTTCTTAAGTTTTTTCTGAATTTCATATGCACTCATAAGCGGTGGAAGGGAGGATGGAATATGTGAGAAGAAATCCTCACTCTTGTCCTTATGGCCTTCAACGTTCTCTTTGACCTGGTTCCATAGTGTGAGAACCGCGCCGGCACTGTCTGCTTTGGCCTCGCCGAAGACATGGGGGTGACGCCTGATAAGTTTCTCGCATACTTCGTTTATTGCATCCTCGGGTTTGAAGTCTTTGTTTTCCTCGTGGATATAAAGAGTCATGAATACATTGATCATGACGTCCCCGATCTCCTCCCTCTCGGAGGCAATGTCTTTTTTAATTACACCTTCAAGATACTCATAGCTTTCGTCTATGAGACTCTCAGTGGCACTCTTGTTCGTCTGGATCCTGTCCCATGGACATCCTTCAGGAGAACGCAATAGTTTGATTATTGTATAAAGATTATCTAATGCAGAAGGAAGGTTATCTGCTTTGTGGAAGTTGTATTCAATCATAGAGAGAGTTTACAACAATCAGGGGATGTTGATAAACAGCATGCCCGTTAATGACAGACGTCGAATAATTCCCTTATAATCTTGGCTAGAATAAGAAGAAGGGGTGATGGTAAAAAAATGAATAAAGAGAAATTAACGATAGGCGAATTCAATGATTCCTTCATGCCGGTCATGGACGGAGTCGTTAACGTTGTTAACAATTATTGTATTGAACTCAATAGGCTCGGTCATAGGACATATGCAATAGTTCCAGGTTATAAAGGATATGAGAATTATGACAAGGAGCATGGTATTGACTATGCTATCAGGGGTAAGGAACATTATCCATTAAGAGCGCTGAAACCATACGGCATTACAACTTTCCCTCAGGAGACGAAAAAGGTGATAGAATCTATTCCCTTCGATATCGTCCATGCACACTGTCCGACATTCACCGGCGATTATGCAATGAGAATAGCAAAGAAACGCAATATTCCGATTGTCTCAACCTTCCATACTTTCTTCAAGGATGATCTTGAGGAGCTTATGCCTGATTTCCTGGCTGAAGAGATAGTTTCCAAAAAGATGAGCTTTTATTATAACTGTGATGAAGTGTGGGCTCCGACTGAATCGTGCAGGAAGAGAATATTCAATGAATATCATTTTTCGGGGAATGTCCGTGTAGTGAAGAACTGTGCAGATTTTATTCCACCAAAGGACAGTGCAGAGGCTGAAGAGAGAAAGCTCAGGGGAAGACAGCTCTGTGGCGTTAATGATGATACGCCAATTTTCCTTTATGTGGGGCAGCAAAAAGATGAGAAGAACATACCGCTTACACTTGAGGCAATAAAGGCGTTGAAGGGCCTGATTGGTGGAGATAAGTTCAGAATGGTCTTAGTCGGGGAGGGATACAAAAAGGCATATTATGAGGAGTATGTCAGGAGCAATAATCTGACAGACTGTGTGACTTTCCTGGGAAAGATAACAGACAGGGAAAAACTCGGCGATATATATGCCTCAGCTTATCTTTTTCTTTTCCCCTCCCTTTATGATACAGCCGGCATAGTAGGAATTGAGGCTGCATGTTTCTCTGTTCCGCTTGTCCTGGTGAGAGGGTCATGTACCAACGAGGGAGTAACTGACAATGAGAACGGATTTCTTGTGAAGAATGAAGTCGGCGATTACTGTGACCGTCTGGTTTTCCTTCTTGAACACCCTGAAGTGAGAAATCATGTGGGAGAGATGGCCAGAAAAACTATCTACCGCTCATGGAAGGATGTCTCTGAGGAAGTTGAAAAATTATATTATGAGATAATTGAGAATAGGAAAAGATCTTCCCGGCAGGGATAAAATACTGCTTTTGAAGAATGGTTCAGAGAGAGGCAAGTTCAGATAATGATATCTGTATCAATTTGTATGTGATCAAAAGGTTCAGTGAAATAAAGGAGAAAGCATTCTTGCAAAAAAACTTAATGCAGAATTCAGGATGCTGAAAAGGAGGATGTAAGCATATGAATAGTGGGGATACTCAGCCGGGAAGGGGGAGGCAATTGCTGACGACTACCTCGATAAGGTCAATGGTGGCTTTGAAAGAATAAACATAAGAGATAAAGGCACGAGTGTTCTCTGTCCTCAGCAAAGAGAGTTTGATTTGAGTGTTCAATATAACCAGAGGATGGACGATGCCTTGAATTCGGCTATATATGATCATTTTAAAATTAACATTACTGATCTCTTTGATAGTCCCTTTCACCCGGAAATAGAAAGGCAGAAACTCAATGAGCCGGATTAACCCGCTTGATGGTAAGTTTTGAATAAGCGTGAATTTATGATACCAAAAGGTGAAATCGTCATTTAAAATGAGTGGTATGACAGACAACAATATCATCACACTCGATACTTCATACGGAAAGATAAAAGGGATACACACCTCAAGGTGCAATAAGTACCTGGGAGTACGCTATGCAACAGCAGGAAGATTTGAATACTCTTCTCTTGTAGATTCTGTAGAAGGAACATATGATGCAACCCATATGGGTAATGCATGCCCTCAAAGCCGGGAGTGGTTCGAGCATCTCGATAACCCTGAGCGTCTCTTCTACTACAACGAATTCAGAAAGGGAATAAACTTCAACTACAGTGAGGACTGCCTTAATCTAAATATCTACACGCCGCTTACTCCCGGACCTCATCCCGTCATTGTGTTTGTACATGGAGGCGGGTTTAACAGTGGTGCCAACTCGGAAGGAGCCTTTGACGGAAGTACACTCTCTGGAGAGGGTGTTGTCACAGTATTCATCAACTACCGGGTGGGAGTACTCGGGTACCTGACACATGAGGATATAAAAAAGAAATACGGTCGGGACGGAAACTTCGGCCTGGACGATATCCTGCAAGCTGTAAGATGGGTAAGGAAACACATATCGTCATTCGGCGGGGACAGAGAGAATATTACTCTTATGGGACAGAGTGCCGGAGCAATATCGATACAATACCTCGTGATCAATAAAGACAACAGGGGGCTTTTCAAAAGAGCCGTAATGATTTCAGGTGCCGGACTATTTCCGTCTTTCTCTCTTCCCCGGAGTTGTGAAGACAACCATGAGTATTGGCTGAAACTCATGGGTAAAGTTCATTGCAATACTCTTGATGACCTTCGTAAATGCGGACTGAGGGAGCTCTTCGAGGGTGTGGAGGTTATGAAGAAGGAGAGGAAGGATACTATATATCATACAATGCCTTCTGTGGACGGAGTATTGATTCCTGACAAAATCGGAAAGTTGATAAAAAAACCTTTGAAGATAGACTATATGCTGGGTTACACGAACAACGACATGTATGCTCCTATTCTTGCCCACATAGGGAATGTCTTTGCCAGGGACAATAATGCTTACAGGTATTACTTCGACATTGATGCTCCCGGAGATGACAATAAAGCGTTCCACTCATCTGATCTCAGATATTTCTTCGGAACTCTTTCGTCATCCTGGAGAAATTATACTGAAAGGGACTATGAAGCGAGCCGTCAGATGACAGGGTACATAGCATCCTTTGCTTCAACCGGGAACCCCAACAGAGAGGGGCTTCCTTCCTGGAAGAGGAAAGGAGTACTTTGTATCGGAAAGAAGAAAACAAAAATGGGACATCCCTCATTTTTCAAGATGACACGTAATTTTCTCCTGAAGGGAAGTCCCAAAGCTAAAATTTGAATTGTCAGATTTCTATCTTATTGCTCAAGTATGACTCTTTGAGTTTTTCTTCTTTGAGTACTTGCAATTCTTTTACTTTCTCCTTTGAGAGAGGGTAGAAAACGAAGAGTATAAGTGCCATTATGGCGAACATAATTGCAGGGATTAAAGTTGCCAGGTCGTACATCTTTTTGAGGTTCTCAAGTGTCTGGACTGCTCCCTTCTCATATTTGTAGTTCATTCCGATAAGAGCACCATTCACACAAATTGCACTGATTACCTGTCCAAGCTTACGGAAGAAGTTGAAAACAGAGTATGCAGTACCGTCATCTCTGGTTCCTGCTGTCACCTCAATTTCGTCAATGGTGTCAGTCGCCATCGACCAGAGTTGCATGACGAGTGTTGTGAGACCGCATCCGGAGATGAAGCACATTACCAGAAATACCCACATCAGCTTTTCAGGCTGCATTCCCCTCAGAAAGAAGAGAATGAGGTTTGCCGCGGCAGCCGCAGTAACTCCGACGGAGCAGACTTCCTTCTTTCCGATCTTTCTAGCGGCTTTCGGGAGGATAAACATCATGATAATCATAGGGGAGTATGTGCATGCTTGAGTGGCAAGATTCATCCAGTTGGCATGGAAATAGTCATCAAAGACATAAGTGTAGAAGCTCTGTGTGAACATCTGCCCGGCAAGAAGTAGCATGGCAGTCAGGCTTATGGCGATGAAGGAACGGTTTGAGAAGAGAGTTTTCACAGCCTTCGCTGTTGCCCCTTTTGCCTTTGGCTGTGGCTTTGTCTTCACTCTTTCCTTGTTGAGTGCAAAAGCGAGAAGAAGCATGACCATTGAACAGATAGAGACAATTATAACACCAGTAATCACTGGTTTGTATTGGAGGTCTGTTATAGCCTTACCGTTTTCTCCCGTAACAATATTTCCACTGCCGTCGAGTCTCTTTGCATAGGCAAATGAAGCAATCAGAAGAACAGGGATGGAACCGAGAGCCGCTCCGATGCTTCTGAATACGGAAAGTTTGTTCCTCTCCCTGTCATCTGTCGTCACAACTGAGGCAAGCGAGCCGTACGGGATCTGGAGAACAGTATAGGCCATTCCCCAGAGGATATATGTGATAGTTGCATAAATACATGTCTCTGTATAGTGACCATCTTCACCGAGCCGTGGAAACTTGACGAACATCAGGATGGAAAGTGCTGCAAGCGGGAAAGCTATATATAGAAACCATTGCCTGTAACGGCCGTATTTACCCGGTTTGACTGTGTCGGCAATACGTCCCATCATAGGATCGTTTACGGCATCCCATACACGGGCAATTATGAACATCACCATGATGAACATCGGACTGAGGTGAAAGATATCTGTATAGAACTTTTGCAAAAGTGTTGTAACAAGGCTGAATACAAGACACCCGGCAGCATCAACCATAGCATAGCCGAGGTAATCTTTTGCCTTGAGACCACTTGTACGTGCTATATAACTTGTTCTCTCCATTTGTTTCCTCCAGAAAAAAGTATAAGATTAGATTATCCTCTCCACAACAGAATACTTGAAATGAAGCTCAGCTTTACTGCCTTTGAGAGAGAGTTTTGTCTCTTTTGTTCCATCGCTGAATTCAAATCCTTCAGGTAGACTGACTGTAATAGTTCTTCCTTTAATCGGAAGAGTGCCGTTAATAACCTCAAAGAGGGCTATATTCTCTTTAAGGGTTACTTTCATGAGTGTATGGTTAGCGTTTTCGAGACACTCTTCTCCGTCATCCTCGAAGTACATATATTCATATTCTTCTTTTCCTGGGATAAGAATGAAGTCAAGATTCTTGAACCTTCCTGAAGTTAGAGAATTGCACTCCGGGCTTGTCGGGATAACAGAGGGTGCCTTGAAGAGGTATCTTGCCTTTCCGTAAGGTAGAGAGAAGTCATATTCCCTTCCGCCTTCAAGATATTCCTTCTCCATTGGATCGTACCATAATGTCCCGGATGGGAGACGGAAGTTTATTGTGTCTTTTTTCTCGTCCACCGCAAAGAGAGAAATGATCGATTCTCCACTTTGGTATATTGGAAGATCAAGAGGAATAAGTGAATCAAAAGGATATTCAAGTGCCAGCATCCTGCACATCGGAGTTCCTGTCATTGCTGAGGTATATGCTGCATTATAGAGATAAGGCATGAAGAAGTAATGGGTCTTCACGAGATCTCTTATAAGGGGGAGTGCTTCAGGGTATGTCCAGGGCTCTGTGGGCTTGTCATCCTCACGCCATGAGTGAATAACAAACCTCGCCTGGAAGACGGCACTCTGGCATGAGCGTACGAGAAGCTCCTCAGAAGGTCTCTCCCCGTAGAAGCCTCCGAGGTCGTTGCCGATATATGGCATACCAGAGAGACCGAGGGAGATAATCTGGTATTGGTTGTATTTAAGTGTTTTCCAGGTTGAAGTATTGTCGCCTGTCCAGCTCCGGGCATACTTCTGGATACCAGGACAAGCTGAGCGGGTATAAATCCATGGCCTTTTACCCGGAGACATCTCCATGAAGGCCTTCCAGCTTGCACGGCACATTAGAAGTGGATATATGAGTTTACGCCTGAATGAATCAGTATCGGGATCCTCGACTTCGCACTCGTTGTTGTCATTCCAGATGCCTGTACACCCGTGAGAGAGGTATTTGTCCTTGAGCTGGTTTTTCCACCATTCAGAAGCTTCCTTATTGGCAAAGTCCAGAAATGATGCCTGTCCTCCCCAATAGAAGTCAACAAGTGTCTTTCCCTTGTCATCTTTAAGAAAATATCCTTTTTTCTCAAGTTCATCATACCATGGATGTGTTGTAAGAAATCCCGGTTTTATATTCATAGTAAGGTTGTAACCCCGGTTTCTGAGTGCTTTGAGATATTCTCCGTAATTTGGGAACTTTCTCTTGTTCCAGTAAAGAGCATAGCGCTTCCCGTCATCAGCTTTGAGGTAGCCCGATGAGACGTACATGCCTTCGCATGGCAGCATCTCCTTCTCGGTGCGTGCAAAATAATTGAGAATCCTTTCTGCAGCATCGTCACTTTCAACATAATTCATGCTTGAGCCGAAGAAGCCGAAGGAGAAAAGGGGAGGGAATGCCGGAAAGCCTGTAACAGTACAATAAGAATAAAGCACATCCTTATAGTTATCGCCCGGCATGATATAGAAAGCAACCGGGCCGTCTGCAATCTCTGTGTATGTGTAGAATGGACTCTCTTCTCCGAAGTCCATGGCATTTATAAGACCTTCAGGGAAATAGAAGCCTGAAGTGATTCCCGTCTCTCTATTGTCTTTGATATAAAAGGCAATGGACTTATAAAGCGGGTCGCTTGTCGCCCCGTCATAGCCGAGAGAATCACGGTTATAAATTCTTACTCTCTTTCCTGCTCTGTCGGGAGTGCCTGCCTTGTCGCCCATGCCGTAGTAACGGTTTCCAGGTAGTCTGGGCTCGTTTATGCGGCAGAACCATGATTTATCTCCCGCTTTCCTGAAAGCCCTTATCTGGATACGGGGGATGACGGTATCTGAAGTGCCGAGCCTCCCGCCATAAACAACCTTACCCTTATAGAAAAGAGTAATGTTCGAAGTATCTCTTTCGATATGGAGGACAGTATCAGCAGAGGAGGCAACAACTTCATTCTCATCTGAGGTGATCGAAATTTCCTTGTCTGTCTCTTTGGGTTCTCCTTTGAGTACATCGTTGACATACATAAGGGAAGGGGGAGTGGAGAATGAATTGAAGAAGACAGATACATAAATCATGTTCCTCTCAAGAAAAGCTATCTCAAGTCTTCCGTTTCTTGCTGAGCATATCAACTTATTGCCATCAAGGGTGAATTGATCAATGTGTCCGAGTTCTGCTTTCATCTTATTTATCCTTTCTCATCAATTCTTCCAGTTTCTTCTCACATTCCATAATCTCTGAATATTGCGCTTCAAGGATTGAGAGAATATCCTCATCTAGCAATAACTATAACACAATTAAGATAAACATATCGTTCATACTTCATAAATAATCAAGAAGGAGAGAACATCAGAAATATGAAGAGCTAGGTTGAATCACCCAATATCATATAAAGAAAAGAATTGATCGGCTTATATTTTCTTTGACAGAGGTGGTGTTCTTAGTTTTTCATTCTGTAATCAATGTGATTCCTTTTGCCTGGTTTTATGCCTGTGTGTGTATATTGTGAAGTTTCCATTCGTTGTTGTCTCATACTTTGCAACTTGTGTTGTTTTCATGTTATTATTCAACATAATTTTATTCCGGGGGTAGGAGATATATGAAGAAAATCTCTCTTTTGGTATTAATTGTTTCGCTTATAGCTGCTTTCTCGTTTGTTTCGTGTAGCAACAACGCAAGGGAACCTAAGACATATACAGTTACTTTTGATTCAAAGGGTGGCTCTGATGTGCCTTCCCAGAAGGTTGAGGAAGGAAAGAAAGTTACAGAGCCCGCAAATCCTGCTAAGGACGGATATGATTTTGTCGGCTGGGTCGGAAGTGACGGATCCTTCTTCAATTTCGATAAAGACGCTCCAACTTGTGATTTTACTCTCTATGCTGTATGGGATGAGTACAACGGTGTTTTCATAGTCACCTTCGATACTGATGGTGGTTCTGAAGTTGAACCGCAGAAAGTTGAAGAGGGAAAGTATGCAAGCATACCTGCCTCCCCGACTAAGGAAGGGTATGATTTTAGAGGTTGGACTGTGGGAGACGAAAGCTATTCTTTTGACCAGAACGCTGTTTCCTCCGATATCACGCTCAAGGCAAATTGGAGTGATGCCACCAAATATTACACTGTCTACTTTGATTCTTGTGGAGGCACTGAGGTTGCTCCACAGAAGGTTGCGGAGGGTTCAAAGGTAACTAAGCCCAGTAATCCTGTATATGAAGGATGCAATTTTGATGCCTGGATCAACGAAGACTATGAGCCCTTTGATTTTGAAAATACGACTGTCTCAGGTGATATCACACTGTATGCAGACTGGTCACTCAAGGTGTACAGGGTCACATTCGATACCAAGGGTGGCTCTGAGGTTCGTTCCCAGGTTATCATTGAGGGAGAAAAGGCTGAGAAGCCTGAAGATCCTGTAAGGGAAGGCTATGATTTCAAAGGATGGATGGAAAGTGACAACTCTCTCTATAACTTTGATGTTGAACCTGTTTTTGCCGATATGACTCTGACAGCTTTATGGAATGAGCATAACGGGGATTATACAATCACATTCAAAACTGACAAAGATACTGTTTATTCATCTCAGAAAGTGAGAAAGTGGGGTAAGGCTGTTGAGCCTAAAACTCCAACCAGGGAAGGCTATTACTTTGCCTATTGGGCAAAGAGTGACGGCTCACTCTTTGATTTCGAGAGGGAGACTGTCTCTTCTGATATCACCCTGACAGCTGTATGGGACACCGCAGAGTACTTCACTGTAAAATTCTATACAGACGGTGGTTCTTACGTCGATTCACAGAGAGTCCGAAAAGGTGACAAAGTGAAGCTTCCTGCTTCTCCTGTAAAGGACGGGTATGATTTTGTCGGATGGGTTGATGAGCTCAGCCACGAATACAATTTCAACCTGGATGTCGAATATGACATGGGTCTTACGGCAAAGTGGATGCTTAAAACATACCAGGTCGCCTTCGACTCAAATGGAGGTTCTGCTGTCTATACCGAGACTATTAATGCAGGCGGAAAGGCCTTCAGGCCTGTAGACCCTGTCTACAATGATGGACACAAGGCCCTCGACTACTGGACTCTTGACGGTGTCAAATACAATTTCAATACTCCGGTGAATGGGAATATCACACTAAAGGCTGTGTGGAGGGAATACAAGGTAGGAGACAGGGGACCGAGTGGCGGATACATCTTCTATGACTGCGATGCCGATAATGATAGCGGAAATCAGGATGGTCTTAAGTCATCTGAATGTGGATGGCGTTTCCTTGAGGCGGCTCCGAATGATCTCGATAGTCCATCCAGGTGGGGTGATAATTCATATGACGATTATGGCACACAGTACGGTATTGGGAAAGGAAAGGAAAACACAAGAATTCTTTCCGGTAAGAATGAGGATGATATTGCTCATGAAGTCTGGGGAAAGAATATCAGCGGATACTCAGACTGGTATGTGCCGAGCAAGGAAGAACTAAAACTCATGTACGAGAATCTTTATAAGAACGGATTAGGAAATTTCAGAAATGATATCTACTGGTCAAGCTCCGAGAAAAGAAGTAACGGCCACAGTGCATACTATGCATGTTTCCTCAATTTTGGAAACGGAAAGCTGGATGAACACCTCCGCAGCTGTATTGATTATGTACGCCCAGTGAGACAATTCTGAGAGTTCTCATGTCATGGTCCCCGGTTTAAGATTTTGCCGGGGGCTTTTTCAGGTGCTTAGTAAAGCTGGAAAAGGAAAAGTACAGAGAAGAAATCTTTTCCTGGGAAGCATACATGTGAATGAAAGAGCAGGGGAGGGGCTGATTTTCAGGGGAATTGTTACTTTGTCTTTCACCTTGGCAGCTGGCCTATTCGTGACTATAAAGTCATAGTTTTTCAATCCTGCACCCGTGTTTTTTTGTCTTCTTATCATAGTTGATTCCAACAAGAAGAATGTTGTTTGTATACTCCTTTATGGAATCTGGATAATTTTTCTTTTTTATCTGGGTAAGAGCACTTTCTGCTTCTTTATCCCATTTAAGTTCGACCAACAATGCAGGATATGTATCTCTATATTCCGGCTTTGGCAAGTATAGAAAGTCACAAAAGCCTTTACCTGCAGGCAACTCCCTTAGCGGTCTTGAATAAAATTCCATACTACTGAGGAACGCAAGTGTAAGAACACAGGAGAGTGAGTTTTCGTCATTGTATTGCAGAGAAGGAATGTATTTATCATGTATCTCCTCTATTCCATCAGCAACGGCATCTTCGTTACCTGATCGAACAGCCTCAAGTATTTCATCCGATTTCTTTGTAAATGAGATCATTTCATTCCATGTCTTATCTTTAACAGCATAAGCCATCTCTTCTCTTATTTCCTCATTCGGGATATAAGCTGTCTTTTTCTTCTCGTTATATGCAAAGTATCCAAGATGTATCAGATACGTCATGACGTCATCTTTTGATGAGATACTTGTTATATCATTCTTGAATGTCCCTACATCTACTCTTACTTCGCTGCCCGAAAGCATTGTTATAATGTCATTCTTTAATCCGTCATAGTTCGAGTTTATTAAAGGAACAATGAGTGCATAGTTCGCAGTTTTTGACCAATAACTTCTGCATTCCCCATCAAGGACAGCGTTTACAACAGCCATCGGGTTGTATATATGGCATCCTCTCAGAATATATCCATCATACCAGCGTCTTATCTCACTTAGGTTAGCCTCGTACTTTCTGCCTAGCATTTCAACTTCTTCATCAGTAAATCCTACATACTTACTCATGAAGCCTGGATAGATCATCGTATATTCTTTGAAGTTGTTGAGTGCAGACTGTGTTTTCTCTATCTTAATCGGGAGAATTCCCGTCATATATGCAATTGCCGTATACTTTGTTGCCTGAACGCCTTTAAAGATACTTCTGAGAAATGAAATATACTCTTCCTGTACCTTCTGATTACCTGCATCATCACGGATGAGTACATCCCATTCATCGATGATTATCACAAACTTATTACCAGTTGCATCGTAAATTTTAGAGAGTACAGAAAAGAGAGATTTATCCTTCTTTTGAACTATGTCAGGATAGTATTTCTCCAGTTCTCTTATGACTTCCTTTGTGATATAAGAAATGACCTTATCCGGTCCTCCGGCAGGATTAACGCATTCTTGAATATCGAGATGGATTACATCATATTTATTGAGGTGCTTTTCCCAGTCTGGATTCGAAGCTATTTCAAGAGAGGCAAACATCTCTTTTGAATCAGCCCCCTTTGAGTAATAGGCTGCAAGCATGTTAGCCGTTGTTGATTTACCAAAGCGACGTGGGCGACTGTTGCATATGAATGCACTGTTAGTTCCTAACACATCATTAGTGAAGTTAATCAGAGAGCTCTTATCTACATATATCTTATTGCTATAAGCTGTTTTGAAAGCAGAATCATCCGGATTAACAAATTGACCCATATCGCTTGTCTCCTTTAAGTACATTATTCATTTTAATGTCTTTTTGTCCTGTGTTTGTCAGTACAAATAATCGTCCCATGCTTTATCAGCCCATAGCTTTTCCATTCGTCTTCCTCAATTATCTCGTGTACCTGACCCTGACCAGCTTCAAGCTGAACTATTCCTCTGTCAATCGTCGCAAGATATTCATTATTTCTAGCCACTTTCTCTAACTGGTTATATTTATTAAGGCTCATAAGAACAATGTTCTTTTCATTCTTTCTTGTTATAATAATTGTTTTTTGATGGTCTGAAGCTTGGTCATAATATTCTTTCAAATTGTTTCTGATTGTAGAATAATTTACCGCTAACATATTTAACATCTCACTTCTACTTTGTACAATTTATTGTACCATATCTTGTACTATATTTTACAATATTTTGACCTTATTCAATTATATTTCTTATCACAGTGAGGATGAAAAATGAATGTTCGGTAATTCTTGACGATTTTTCTGATTTACGGAGTAGGGGATATATTAAAGATAGAGTCAAATCTGCTTGGAACTCTTCACTGTAGAGCTCTACGTTTATAAGCCAGTTAGTTGTCGTCATCCTTCTCATAGGATAGGGGAGAGTATACGAGGTAATCTAAGAGCGTATCATCTTCGCTGAGTGTTTTCTTAGATTCGAAAGTGTTGTTTCCAGTCTGGTGGATTATCTTCACATCCAGGATATAGAGAGAATCAATCTTATCTTCGAACTCTCTTTCCTCATCATGTCAGAAAATGATTTTGCACTTATAAGGATAATTTTTCGGCTTCTTAAACATCTAAGGACAGTATTTCTTGGGGATAAGACAGAAAGATTTGTAACCAACAACAATTATGTCGTTTCTGAAGGATTGTTAAATCCTAATTGACAGAATATCGATTATATCCATTTTGTATATTTACAAACTTTTTGTATGCATCAAATGTGTACGTTCCTAACTCTTCTTGAATTATACTGTCAGAAATGCCGATATTTGATATGTATCTTGTGGTTATAACCACATTTCGTCATACCTCAGTTCTAACTTTTTGACGTTTATTTATGACAGAATTGTATGCACCAAAATTTACGTTCAATGGTGATGGTTGAAATTATTCAGTTATACATGAATGAATACATGTCTTACATATAGCAACACCATTAGTGCTGATATAAAGTAAAGTCTCTGTCCAGAAAAACAATATGAAAAACAGAGCCTTCCCTGAAGCCAATCATTGGAGCTTTTTCCCTATACCTAAAGCACATGACCTTGTCTATATTTGTAGGAACGGATGATGGCAAAGGTTTCCTCAACTCAGAAGTCTTCAGAATTTCACAACCAAGCTCGTGTTTGCCAGAACGAGAAATTTCTGTCCATGTTTTTGTTCCTAAAACTTTAAGCTTTCTTATAAGAGATACCAAATCTTTTATTGTGCAATCTCTTAATCCATAATCTTTTTCACTGAAATGTATAAAAGAAAAAGAAACAAGACTCTCTGTTCCGCTATCGTTTTCCAGTCTCAGAACCCTATTTTGAGCTTCTAATTTTCTGCAGCCTATATCAGATGTTACAACGAGACGTTTTTTAGACATTGGAAAACTTAAACTTATCCTTGAAATAGTTATAAATTTCTTCGTTAGGAATGATTATGTGGCGTTTGTTTGCATCATAATTATCTTTCCAAGGAGCTTCTTGGTGGGTTCTGTTTATAAGCTCTGTTCCTGTAAATCCAGAGTAAAATTCCACTGCAATATCTATAGCTTCCATGTCTTTTTCAGACAACACAATATCATCATCAGGAACTAATGGTATCTTATTAAATTCATTGTCTTTATATTGGTGATAGACGCAGGGAACTACGGGGCCATACATCCAAGCCTCAATAGGTTCATCGAATAATGTATCCTTCCCTTCCGAGAGGACAAGTCTGACTGCTTGAGAATAATACATAAGCTTCTGAAGTTTAAGATTCTCTACTCCGCCATCTGCTGTGTTTATTATGTATTTTGCTACATCTAATGCTTTTGCCATTACTCTTACTCTCCTAATTATAATATAGTTCCAAAAAACTCATGAAACAAGAGAAGCACCAATGGAATTTTTCTACGGTACAGAGCTGACTTGTTTGTCACAATCCTATCATCAATCTTTAGATTTGGTCGATAACGAAAAACGCTCAACAGTCCAATTCAGCACTACAGATGATTTATAATTCACAAGAGTTGTAACTCCCCTACCCGAGTCTCGATTTCCTCTTGGTTCACGAAAGTTGGAAACGCTTTATTTCGATAAACGTGCCTTTGATTCAAATAGAGTTGTAAATCGGATAGTAAGAACCGGGGGATGTCGGGCGAGAATAGTTCATAAAGAGTTGTAAATAGACAATTATTGTCCGTTTATAACTTAATCTGAACCATTCCTAACTTAATCTGAATTATCTGGTCAGAAATCCGGCTTTTTGAGGTTCAAGCTTTCAAACTGTTTGGATTTTTTTTCTTTAACACTGTTTGGATTTTTCCTTTCAATCTCTTTGGATTTTTCCTTTCATTCTCTTTGGATTTTTCCTTTCAATCTCTTTGGATTTAGTTTGACTGAAGAATATAAATATATAATAAT
>CAVHPV010000022.1:0-33474 GCA_963638045.1 Faecalibacterium sp. CAG:74
ACTAAGAACAATTATAAGAACTCAGAATACTTCTTTTCTCTTACTTACAAGTATGACTCTCTTATACCTTCCTTCTTCTTAAGCCTAATTACTCTGTATCTGTATCTGTTTCTGTATTGTTATAACGACCTTATAAACAAGGGTTATAAGCCACCTTAAAAGGTAGGTTATTAGGTAGGCGACTCGCAAATGCGACTCGCAAAAGCGATAAAAAGGCGAAAGCCAAAGGAGAAAATTAAATGAACGAAAACGAGAAAAAGAAATTTACAAGAGATGAGATTGGTGAGATTGCACGCCTGACCATGGCGTTTGTTGCAATCAGTGACGAGATAAAAGATTTCCGTGAAGTTCTCGATGATTATGACGAGGACCCCGAGAAGATCTGCTACAGGTTGTTCATAGCATTGAGAGAAGTTGCTGCTTACAGCTGTCAGCTTGCAGTCAACAGTCTTGCAGAAGGAGACGAGAAGACAGCCGGGAGGTTTATGAAAGTTACCAACATGATCGGAGCTTTTACTCCTATCCCGCTCTTTGACGACTTCGAGATCGGAGAGGAACAGGAAGTGAAGTTCACATCCGACAGGAAGACGAAAGACAGCATCGTCATTGCAAGCAAAAATACCGGCAAGGTCCACATAAGCGGCAGCACTGTTCCAGATACCGAGGACTATCCCGAGAACATCTGCGATCTCATTTTCGGACCACTCACAAAGATCGGTGAAGACGAGGAAGATGACAATGACGATGAAGACGATGAAGACAACGAGGAGGGCACAGAATGTTAGACGAATCGATCATGTACGGAAGGATCTACAGACTCAAGAGAGAGCGTATCGGAGAGTACGAGGGTTACAGCTTCGATCTCGATACCGCACGTGTATACAACGGAGAGAAGAAGCTCTTCACGCAGCACTGCAGAACGTTCAAGAAAATGGAGAGCCTCAAGCTTCAGACAGGGCAGTACATCTTTGTGCGCGGCAGTAAACGCAAAGACGGCAACGACTGGATCTTCAATGCATCCGACATTGAAGTCTTCTACAGCGTACCGGACAGGTAGGAAGGAGATTGATCTATGAGCAAGGAAGTTGAAGAAGTAAAGAAGCACGGCATTGATGTCATGCTCAAGGCATTGAGTGAATATTGCAACGGCGGCAACTGTCCCGACTGTTGGTATCTGAACAAGACAGACGGCCTATGTCAGGCAATCGAGAGAACTATGGCTTATGGAGAGTTCCCCGATCCGAAGGACATACCATACGGCGACGGGTATTTGGAGGAGGACGAATGATGACCAGGGATGAATTGATAACAGCTATCACCGACCTCGACATGGAGTCGGACAAGCTTGACGAGATGAGGGATGCCTTTGAGAACAATGCAGCAGTGTATATGGCACTGGATGTCGCCCTCGTACATATGGCAACGGCAAGGAAGTGCCTCAATGATCTTCTGGAGGTGACAGCATGAGTGAACACGATGAAGTGCAGCGCATAGTCGCAGAGTCGATCAAGGACAAGCCGAAGACGAAAGAGGTGCTTGTATTGAGCACGATCTACCGCATCGATGAAGTCGAGGAGGGCAGAAGCAGAAAAGCGACAGCCGAGAAGGCATGCTTAAAAGCACAGGAGGAACTCGAGAAAGCAGGGTGGCATCTGAGGGAGCTGCATGGAGTAGTTGAACCGGATGAAGAGCCTGACAATCTCGAGAGCGAAGCCAGGGAGCTTAACGAATGGGTTAAGCAGAGGGAGGAGAAGAAGCATGGAAATAAGAGATCTTGAAGAACTCCTCATAAAGAACGGCTGGAAGCAGAGGAAGAGAGTCGCAACAGTCTCCTACAGCAAGGACAACATCGGGGTCAATATCGGAAGCAGTTACGTTACGATCGAGTATTTCGAGGGAGAGAGGATGATTGAGAACTGGCTCAAGAAAGCATCCATTATGGTGTGTGCCGACTATGAAGAACTTGAATGGAAAGAGTCTTCACCATACCAGATTATGTTTCAGGGAGGGTATCTGAAGATATGAGCCTACACACATACGTAATGAAAGTGCACTTCAAGGACGGAGCCTGTTTCCGGGCTCCTATAAGGGCGCTTGATGCAACAGAAGCCAGGAAACGCGGCAATGCCATTGTTTATCAGACGTTCGGAGAAGCGGAGCTCTTGAGAAGAAAGATCGTAGGAGCTGAAATCTATACGGTCAAAGGAGTAATGTATGATTGACATCTATTATGCAATCGGACTTATCGGAATCGTTGTAACGTTCGCGCTGATGATCATCCTTGCGGTCATCCTTGTCAGAGACCAGGAGAGGCTGAACTACCGCCAGGAGCTGCTGGAAGCGAGAACGAAGATCGAACTCGAGTCATTCAGAGAACAGGTGAAGACGTTCAAGAGAGACAAGGAAAAGGAGGGTAAGGATGACGAAAGAGAAGGACTACAACACATACATCCTCAAGCAGATAAGTAAAGAGCTTACGCATCTGGATAACATGAAGAGAAGAGTCAAGACGATGTCCAACTGTTACAAGCACCGCAGTTACATCGAGAGGATTCTCATTCAGATAGATGACACTGTGAGGGCATTCAAGGAGCTCAAGGACAGAGTTCTTTACGAGGATGCTGTAAGAGACATATTTGAGGAGGGACAGTAAAAAGCTATGGAGGGAGAGAGAGTAAAGGTATTAACCGGACCGTTAAGAGAAGGCATAACGATTATCGAGCAGATTAACGGAAGGTATTCAAGGACCTACTCGGGAATCAAGGAAGCAGCGCGCGAGCACAGAACGTCTGACAATGCAATCAAGAACTGTCTTGCAAGCGGACTCCCTCTCAATCGCCCGGGTAATGATGTAATCACCTTCGATACTCCCGTTGACTCCCCCTATTACTATGATTTTGTTCCCGACGCGAATGGCAATCTCAAGGCTACTCTCTTCATCGAACTAAGGTAAAGTTTACAGTCCCGTATATCGTGCGGGGCTGTTTTAACGAGATTTAACGAAACGATTTTTCTTGAGTAAAGGCTGCAACACACAAGAAACAAGTTTTGGTTCACAATAGGAATATGGCAGATTATTACAGCAACCCACAAAGAGCCGCCGAAGAGTCAAGACACGGCAAGGCAATAACAGACAGAGTACCAATCATAGACTCTCGTGGTAAGAGGTGTCTTGCCCAGGTGATCTATGAGAAGGGAGACTACTATCTCTCTTATGCCGGTGTGAAATCTCTCAAAGTGAGAGACGTTGAATACTTCTCGATAATCGACAAGACAACAAGGTGGAGGCCTCTCTAAATGGCAAGACACTACAGCGTTGAGATACATCCCCAGAAGACAGCTATTGAGAAGGACATTCTCAACGGCATGTCTAACAACGCTATAGCTGAGAAGTACACATTTCTTACAAAGGCAAGCGTTAACCGTTACAGAAACGAGCGTATGCTCGAGATGTTGAGGCATGCACAGCTTGAGACGGTTGACGGCCTTGTCGGAAGAATCAACGAGTACTTGGACACAGTGGAGGATCTAAGATCATCCATTATCTCAGTTCTGGAAGATCCGGAGCGCCCCGGACACATCTGTTATTATCCAAGAGCCGAGGAGATTAAAGTCAAATACTATGACAAGGAGACCCAGAAATATGCTGTCTCGAAGTTGCAGAGTCTACTCGACCAGACAGAGAAGGACAGAGGTTATACAATCAAAGGAGCGTATGTTGAAGGACAGGACCCGAGAGTAACACTCCTCAAGACGGCAGACGTACTCAACAGACAGCTTGAGCTCTTATCCAAAGCAAAGGGATACATCACGGAAGAGAACAACGTAACAATCAATGCAGGAGTAAGCGGAGGAGTAGAAGACATCGCAGACATAGCACGTGAGTCACTGGCATCTTATCCAGAAGCGCTTGAGGCTTTTGTCAATGCACTCTTAAAGGCAGCAGAGGAAGGGGACAAGGAACTCTCCCAGAGTCCCCAGGGAGGCGCAGAGACGTGATAACATCAAAGGGCCGTTATAATCTCTATGACATCGCAAGAGCTTCCTCTCCTTCAGCCTATCTTCAGAGCATAGGCTTCAATGCTTTTCTCTGGCAGCGCATAGTTGCGTCAACAAGTGCGACACGCATCATACTCCTCTGCTCACGACAGGCGGGAAAGAGTACAATCGTCTCCTCTATTCCGTGCCATACAGCCAAGTATCAGAGTGGAAGCCTTAACATAGTCATAGCCCCCACGGAAGACCAGGCGAAAGAAGACATCCTCAAGATTAAGGACTTCATAGCACATGACCCGACATATCCGCATCTCAAGCGTGACGGGAGTGATATCATCGCTCTCGATAACGGCTCACGTATCATAGTTGTTGTCGCAACGGACAGAGGCGCCAGAGGATATTCAAGACCCCGCACCGTAGTTCTGGATGAAGCATCAAGAATTCCCGATGTAGTTTATAAGTCCGGTGTGGTACCTATGATGAACAACAACCCGAAAGGCAAGGTGTTCATGCTCTCGACACCGTTCGGACGTACCGGCTTCTTCTATGACACATGGACAAGACAGTCCCGGAGGTGGCAGAAGATATTTGTCCGCACACCATACGATGTTGACCCTTATAACAGTCTGAAGCTTGTAGATGCAGAGCCGGAGGAGAATTTCAAGAAGAAGTGTGCACAAGACGGCATCATCGGCCTTTACTCTCCTAACCATGAATCTCTGGAAGGACAACAGGAAATACTCGAAGACATAGGGGAGACACAGTACCAGCAGGAGTTCTGCTGCGACTTTGTTGAAATCAATGGGCAGGTATTCAGAGATGCAGACCTCAAGAGATACTTCGAGAATGTCGGAACGCCGTGGCAGGGTAAGACAGTAACGGCAGTCGGAGAAGGGAATGAAGTGGCAGCACTCACACCGAGGAGCATAGGAGGAAGATATTTCTAATGGGCACAAGAATGAATCCATTTGCATTCTCACAGTTCGGAGGCCCTACCCAGATAGAGCTGCCGGCAGTGCAGTTCATAGTCGCACAGGATATTGCAAAGAACGTGGACTATACGACGACTGTTGTGCATCGTGTAACGCCGAAGCTTGTCGAGGGAAGTACCACAGGGAGGATCTTCTACTATCAGGAGAAAGTCTTCCAGGACATGGTAAGGCTCAAGTACACGGAGCTTGCAGAGTACACAAGAGAGCTCATTCAGGCTGTCAACGTTGCGCACGACTGTGCTCTTGTAATTGACGGCACAGGAGTCGGGGGGCCGGTGTTCGACTTATACGACGAAGCGGGGCTTGACCCGTTGAAGATAGTCTTCACATCGGGAGAAAGCATATCAGTTCAGTCGGGAGCAAGAGCCGGATCGAGTAAGTTCGGCATCGTACAGGGGTATGGCGTGCCAAAGGCTGATCTAATAGGAGCTCTTGTTGTGGCAATGGAACAGGGCAGAATGATAAGAGCGGCAGACGTTCCATACAAACAGCAGGAGATAGAGCAGTACCAGAACTTTGTCGGACGCATCAACGAGAAGACGAAGTATGTCAAATTCGGCAACGCCCAGGACGAGATACACGACGATATCATCGTGGCGGATGCAATGGCTGTTTGGTATGGCGACCACGTAACAAGAGACAAGAGGAAGCTTCACGTAGAACAGTCCTCATACAAATTAGACCCTTTTGGAGATTTATATGGCAGTTTCTAAAGACACAATTACAAAACTCGAGAGGATTATGAACTCTCAGAAGTCAAGGGATGCAGTCTATCTGCAGACATGGAAGAAGGTAGCCGACAGCATTGACCCGTGGTACGGAACAATGAATATCGACAGTGAGCCGACTCCTACACCGGCAACAGCCCAGAAGGAGATATACGACTCGACGATATACAGCTACTCGAACGTATTCGCAATGGGCTTGCAGGGTTATGTATGTTCCTCTCAGAGCGCATTCTTCTCTCTTGAACCGGAGAAGAGCTACAGCTTGAGCGAGGAGCAGACTACAGAGCTCAGAGAAGTGTTACAGGCGAGAACGAGACGCATGTACCAGGTAATGGCACAGTGTGGTTTCTACAACCCTATCTACTCATGCTTCAAGAGCTTCGGAGATCTATCTGCTTTCGTAATGTTCGGCAATGTCACAGAGGACAGCAGGATAATATATGAGCAGGTCCCGAACTATCAATGTATTCCTCTATGGAACAGACTCAAAGGATGCTGCGATACAATCTTCCGTTCCCTATGGCTTACAAGGTACGAGGCACAGCAATTGTTCGGAGAAGAGAAACTTCCGTCCTACATGACGGGAGAGAATGTCGACGAGAGCAAGAGCTTCCAGTTCTGGGAACTCTTATGCCCGCGTGACCGCTTCGGCTTCGACATCGGATCCAAAGGCGAGTGGGAGCATCTCGATATCATCTGGGACAGCAAGGAGCAGCGGGTAGTCTTCGAGGGAGGAAGCACCAGACAGCGCTTCTGGCTTTGTACATTCTCAAAGATTGACGACGGCACAGCATGGGGAGTCGGAGGACCCGGATTCAGACAGTTCAACAACTCACTATGCCTTCAGAGGATGAGCAAGGACCTTCTCACGGCAAGCCAGTATGCTGCATCTCCTGCTATCATGAAGAGCGCGGGATTCAACGCCAAGATTGCACCGGCAGCGTTTATCGACATTCCCGCAGGCGCAAGCATGGCACCGCTTGAACTCGGACAGGATCTATCATGGACAACGACGGCAATAGCAGACAGACGCAATCTTGCGAAGAGTGACTACTTTGTCGACTACTTCTTGATGCTCAGTCAGTACACCGGCAATATCAACACGGCGACAATGGCACAGGGCTTACAGAACGAACAGCTCAAGATGATGACACACTTCCTTGACTCTCTCAGAACGGGATTCTTCGAGCCGGTTATCGACTGGACATGGAACACAATGGGAGAGCTCGGATACTTCGATGACGGATATGAAATCGACTACAAATCACTCCAGGTTGATTTTGTATCGCCTCTCTACATTCTTCAGAAACAAGCCGTGTCACTCGAGCCGACATTGGCAGTTATGAACAACGTTCTTCCGTACCTTCAGATTGACCCGACTTTGGCCTATTACATTGACTTCGGCAACTTTGTATCGGTATTGAGGGATGCATCAAATGCCGATGTGAGAATCATAAGGGACAAGGAGACGGCAGAGCAGATGATACAGGCGCAGCAGCAAATGGAGGCCGAGAAGGCGGCACAGCAGACGGCAATCCAGCAACAGGACGCAGACACGAGGGAATATGCAGCAGCAACGAAGGCCCCCGAACAGGGCAGTGTCGCAGCCAATCTGCAGAGCAATAAGTACAGTAATCTCAAACTAAAGTGAAACGGAGGTTTTTATGGATGACAAGAAGAAGATGCTTACACCGAGAGAGTTGAGCATCAAGTATCAGACAGTATTCAGCGGAGAAGACGGAGTGACGGTACTATCCGACATTCTCAGTCTCCTGGGATACTTCTCGAATCAGCCACAGTACATGAAGCCGGAGCTTCTGGCAGTTGCAAACACGATACTTGCACGCGCCAACGTCTTTGACTCTCATAACGTGGAGGACTATGTAGAGCTCATGATCCACAACGCACAGCCGAAGAAGGAAGAGAGCGTTAGTATTTTCAATGACATCAAATAGGAGGTTTATATGATATTCAATCACAAGCTGATCAATGTCCTTCTTAACGCCGACGGAGGCGGAGAAGGAGCTGGAACAGGAGCGGGAGAAACATCAGTACCGGAGAGCACAAGTGAGGATGTCGGGACACAGACAGAGCCGCAGTACGAGAGGCCTAAGTATTTTGCACAGATCAACAGAGAGAAGGCCGACAGCGAGGACTACAAGGGCCTCTACAAGTACCAGAAGATAGATGACCTAGCAGACGCTTACATCGCACAGAGCAAAGATATGGCATCTCTGAGAGAACAGTACAAGAACAGTATTGTTGTTCCCGAGAAGGGCGATACGGAAGGTATCAAAAAATTCCAAACGGCTCTCGGTATTCCCGAAACATCCGAAGGCTACAAGCTCACATCCCTCAAGAATTCAAAGCTGGGAGACGAGACTCTCAAGATGATACGTGAGACAGCTCACGGCGCTATGCTCTCGGATAAACAGGCGGAAGCAATCGGTGTTGTTCTTCTCAAGACGGCAAAGATAGCAGCCGAAGGAATCAAAGCCCAGAGAGAGAATACCATTAAAACTTTCGATACAACGCTCACAGCGAGCTATAACAACATCGCCAACGAGGCGGATAGGAAAACTACCGCAGAGCGTGATAAAGCAAGCTATGAGCATTTTATGAACGAGTCAGGGCTTAAGGATTACCTCAACGACAGAGGCCTCAGTTATGATACGACCTTCGTCAAGGCAATCGCTCAGTATGCACGTAAGCACACAGGAGCAGCACCGCAGGGTAATCTTCCAACAAACAGTCCGAAGACAACTAAGGGGTCATCCTTCGGTACGACACCCGGTGACTTCTATGGTAAAGCATTCAAAGAAACTTTTAAGAAATAACAAGGAGAAACACAATGCCAGGTATTTTTGATGATTTAGTAACTATCGCAGAAGAGAAAGAACAGCAGCCTTCCGCACCGCAGGAGGAGACAAGAAATGAAGAGGTGGAACAGCATACAGAGACAAGAGAACTCAATGCTAAAAACTTCTATGGAGAGGAGTTCAAAAGCTACTTCAAGGTACGCTGATTCCTTGAGTAAAGGCTGCAACACACAGACTTTCAAATATGTGGCAATATATGTCCAGGCTACGTTGTAGCTAGTTATTGTTACATTTAACGTCTACACCCGAACGGGGATAAGCAAGTAAGAAGAGACCTCATCTGAGGGGACCGTACACTAGGCTTCTAAGATAAAGCTAAGTGTAACACCAAATCTCAGAGGAGGCCTTATTAATGGCAACAACATTCTCAACAACACACCTTGACTTGGTAGAGGCGTTCAAGAGAGAAGGGTTTACCAACTCGGAAGAGTTACTCGGTGCTCTTATCCAGAACAACGACCTGCTAAGAACTGCTGCTGTATTGCCTTCATCCCACAACTCCTATCACGAAACTCTCGTGGCTGACAAACTCGGTTCGGGGAGCTTCAGAGGAGCTTATGAGGCAATAAAGCAGACCAACTCAATCACTCACAAAGTAAGTGAGCCTATCGTATCTTACGAAGCAGAGAGTGAGGTTGATGAACTCATTCTCAAGGGAGCGGACAACCCTGAGCAGACAAGATTCACAGAAGACCTTATGAACGTGCAGGGTATCACCAACGGTTATAACGATGCACTTCTTTATACCGTCCCGAGCAAATCAACAGAGAACTTCACAGGACTCGCTGCTAGACGCAAGAAGATCGGTGACTATTGTTACAACTGCGGAGGAACATCCACAGATAACAAGCTTACATCTGCATGGCTTATCGAAATGGGCCCGCTCGGATTCTCGATGAGATATCCAAAAGGCTCGATGCCCGGACTCTCTCACGAGGATATGGGAAGACAGAAGTGTACACCGGCAGAGGGCTCCGGCCATTACTGGGGCTGGGTGACTAAGTTTTCTATCGAATTCGGTATTTCAGTCAGACAGGAGAACGCTCTCCAGAGATTCGCTAATATCGACCCGACAGCAACTGAAGTCTCTTCTCTCTTTACCAACTTTATCAAGGCAAAGAACAAGCTCCCCAATAAGGGAAGAAGCGCATTCCTTTATGTCAACTCGGACGTGCAGAGCATTATTGAGATCATGATCTTCAACAAGGCTCTCAACACTCAGTATGTTGATATCGAAGGCTACGGCCCGGTTGCTCACTTCCTCGGTATTCCTATTCTTCCAATGGACGCTATCAAGTCCACTGAAGCAAAGCTTTCATAAGGAGGTAGACGATGACCAATGCTTATTTGAATTTCGGTGAAATCACTGCATTCAGTGCTTCGAGTGCTGCAACATATGCGTCGAACGTTATCAAGCTCGATACTCCCAAGTATTTCGCTGGCGTTCCGGCTAAGGCCGTGTTTACAGCGAAGTCAGCAGTGTCAGGCTTCAGAGCGGCTCTCTACTCGGGAGACTCCTCCAGTGCATCGACTATTGTTGCACAGTCACCGACGGCTGTTGATATGGTAGCCGGCGATATTGTCGAACTTGCAATTCCCGCAACTCTCGGAACATATCTAAGAGCCGGAGGAAGCGCAAGCACAACAAGCGGCACAATGGAAATCTGTATCGAACTCGGCTTACCCAGGGCATAAGGGGCACCAGGTACAGCCTACAAATTTACATATGATTATTTGATTGAAACCATAATGCCCCTAACCGACCATTAGGGGCTTTACAGGTTAAGAAACAGTAAGGAGATAGACGGTAATGGACGTTAATCTTGAAACAGACGGCTGGCTCAATATAGCTAACAGTGCTCTTGCCGAGATATCGGCAAACCTATTGCAGTCAATCAACGACGGCTCTCTCGAGGCAAGCTATGTCTCACAGCTTCTTCCGACAGCACTTGACGAATTGTATGCAGCATTACCGCTTGATGACATATCAATCTACGCAGAGCTTCCGAAGGACGGCACCTACAAGAGTGCGGTATCTGGAGGACAATACAGTTATTCCTACGTTCTTCCCAACAAACTTGCATTTGTCAGAGAAGTCTTCCCGTCTCCAGAAGGTACAGACTGGAAGAGAGTGAGAGGCGCAATACTTTCGAGTGCAGAATCCATTGTCATACGCTACGTCAAGAAACCTACGACTCCCGGTGATATGCCGTACTATGCAAAGAGCCTCCTCACAACTCTCCTTGCTTCCAAACTTGCCGGTGCCATATCACACGATGCTTCACTCAAGACATCGCTCAAGAGTGAATATGCCAATGCCCTCAGTCAATGTCTTGTCTTCAGAGAAGCTCCGGGAAAACAGGAGAGCTACCGCGACACAGAGTCATGGGTTTAAAGGAGAAGTGAATGGATTACCGCACAATACAGAGCCAGTTCATATCAGGAATCTTATCACCTCTCACGAGCGGACTTGTCGGGACAGATCTTTACGCCAGAGGACTTGAGGCGGCGGAGAACGCTTTCTTCTCTCCGACAGGTGGTGTTTACAAGAGAAACGGGACAGAGCTCAAGCACAGATTCACTGACACAGATGCAGACGTACACAGACCCAGAATCATCACTCTCAAGCATTCAAGAGGCGGCAGCATAGACCAGACTGGATATATCACCTTCGTTATCAGAAAGGGACAGATAGCAATCTACAATGCCGACTGCGATAATACCGGAGGTGTTGCGGGTACAATACTCTCGGGATATGTAGCACTCGGAACAGCTACATCTTTTTATAGTTACCCTTCAACGCTCTCTATAGCTGTACAGGACGAGAAAGTATACATCGTCGGCAAAGACTATCCTCCGCGCGTAATCGAGTGCGTTGAGGTTACGGATGAGAGCTCTTCTACCACACAGCACATCTTCAAGCTCAATGACATAAGTTATGTTGATGCTCTCTCTCCAACACTTGCAGAAGGTGCAATCAAGACAACTGTCATGAAGTTCAACTCGGCAGGCAACTATCCTTCAATCCAGTGCTTTTATGACGGAAGGTGGTTTCTCGGAGCAACGGAGAACGAACCAACCAAGATATGGTGTTCACGCTCATACGACAGTGAGAACCAGACGTATAGATACAACGACTTCACACTTTCTTATTTCATCGGCTCTAAAGATACAACGACAGAGGAAATAAGTTGGAAGGCAGTGGACCTTGCCGACCTGGCATGCCAGTACAAGAACTCCAATACAGAGGGCTCTTCTCTCTCATGGCTCTATGAGTTCCAGGGATTGATTCTCGGGACTACAGACGGCATATATGCATGCAATACCAAAAGTATCACATCGTCTACAGATAACCCCCTCAACTTCACTAAGGAAACAAGTAACGGCGCTTACAGAAATCTTGTAACAAGCGTCGGCAATTATCTTATATATGTCGGCATCGACAACCAGACAGTCAATGCCCTTGCTTATTCACAGCAGTACAACTCCTTCACGGGAGGTGCGATATCGGGAGCGATATCGGAATATTTCTCGGGTAACGCCAGCGAGCGTCACAGCGACTACAGAAACGCAGGCATCGTGCAGCTTGTCACGGTAGAAGGAGAAGTACCGAAGCTCTATGTTCTTGATTACAACTCCGGCCTTTTCTGCTGCCACTTCGATCCGGCGAACTCAATGATAGCGTGGTCAAGAATTACATTCAAAAACTATGAGCCGTTGATGATAGGCTATATTCCGCCGAATCCTATGTCTGGTCACAATGCTCTTGCAATAATCTCGGAGCACATAACAGTAACGGACGAGGACGGCAACAAGGCACCGGACGGCTATTGCGTATGGGAGAATCTTGAGAATGTCATAGCTTCCCAGTCATGGAAGTATCCTCAGATAGACAAGTATGAGGTGGCGGATACAGGTAAAACCATAACAGGAACAACGACAGAGACACAGCTCACACCGTACCCTTACAACCCCGATACGACATACATGGTAGTGTTCAGTGAAATGTACTGGAAGGGTGCTCTAAGCCAGCAGAAGCCGGCAGAGTTCGACGTTATGTATCCTTCAGAGCTTTACGGCAAAACTCTCGGGACGATAAGCGACACGCTCCACTATGTAGGAGAGGGTTATGACTTTGCTATATGCACAACAAGAGCAGAGCTTCCGGCCAACGGTACAAGCCAGGGGACAAAGAGAGCTATCAAGAGTGTTGTTCTACGTCTCTTTGCATCCGCCGGTGGAGAAGTATTTCTCTTTCCGGGTTTTGAGGCGGGGTGGGCTGTTCCTCCGCTCCTGGGCGATATTACAAACGACCTGGAACACGACGAGGATATATATCCGCCGTACATGCGTAAACCTCTGAACTACGCCAAGCAACCATTCTACAGACGTTATAACGACTACACGTATGACGAGCTTATCAAGCTCTACACAGGGGATGTCGATATTCAGTTCACGACACCGACAATCGATGACGACAGGATAGCCGTAGTGCAGAGAGAACCGCTCCCGTTCACTGTCTGTGCAATCATTGCCACGAGAGCGGTAAAGGAGAGTTGACAATATGGGTTGGTTAATAGCAGCTGCAGTTGTAGGTCTGTTTGGACTGGGAGTGACAATTGCTCAGAATGAAACTTCCCTGTCCCTGCAGGAAGAGCAGATCAGAAATGAGTCCAATAACGCAAGTATTACAAGCCTCGAGAATTCTATCACATCGATTACCAACACTCTCGGAGATATTCAGAGTTTAGATGCTACAAACGATACGTATCAGTCGGAGATAGCTAACAGCAATGAATGGCTTGAGAACTACCGCAAGATGCTTGCCGGAGACAGAACAGATACTTCCCTCGGCCGTGAGCTCTTCGGCTATGAACAGCAGAAAGAACAGGCAGAGAGGAATGCAAGCACATATCTTGCATCATCAGCCGTTGAAAAGCAGAACGCTTATGACACTGCTCTCGAGAGCTATACACAGATGCTCAAGCAAAAGTCTCTCCTTAATGTTGCAGCATCCGGATCGGGACAGACTGAAGGGGCTTACAGCGCAGCACAGCTTATTCAGAATCAATCGATAAGAAAGTTTGTCGGTAACGATATGGTATTCAATTCCGACGGAGAAGGAACAAGCCTCGCAGACGGATCCTTCCTGATGTCTTACAGCGCTTTGCAGAAAGAAATTACAGCAACGATAGCAGACAATAATCTGAAGATTGAAGTGGCTCAGAATACGATTAAAGACTTCTATGAAAACTATGAGACGATGTCCAATGAGAAACAGACTTTAATCGATGACAGAACAAAAGCTATCGAGCTCAATAAAGAGACCATTGAAACTTACAAGCAGACGATAAAGAACAACCAGACAAACGCTCTTACAGCTCTCAAAACGGCAATGGAAACCAGAAGCGGTGAAGATGCCAAGAAACTCATTGACTCATATGCAGAACGTCTGGACGCAGCCAACAAGAGCGTTGAGTCATATACGGGAGATTCTTCCGGATACAGCGCGGCAGATACGATAAGCGAAATGGAAGCCGAGGAGAAGAGAAAAGCAGAAGAGAGTGCCGGAGCATCTTCCGAGAGCTCTTCCTATTCAAGCCGAGACCGTGAAGAAAACACAAGGACAATCAGTAATGCAGAGAGGACAGCTCAGAGAGACCAGGAGAAAGGAATAGCCAGGACGGAGCAGATTAAACAGCAAGAGAAAGAAGTACAGAAAGGCCTCTCGACCAACAGCGGGAGAGAAGAAAAGTTCAATACCAAAAAGAAGAATAGGGTGACGAAATGAAGAATGTAGTAAGAGATAATGCAGCTTATCAGAATGCCCTGGCGACAAGGCAGAATGCCAACAGCGCTCTCAGTGCATCCAACCAGAGCGCACAGCAGCTTCGATACAATGAACAGGTTACAGACCTGCAGCAGAGGCAGATAGATGCCCAGAGGGGATATAATGCTGCTAATGCCGTTATACAGGCGGCAGACCTTGTCATCAATTACGGCAGTAAGATATATGACGTTGTCCAGCAGTCACAGAGCTCCGCCGTGCAGAATGAGATATCTACTTCTCTCGAGGAAGGGCAGCGCCTCATTCAGAATTCCATAGCAAGCGGCAAAACCTACTTCGGCACCAATCCGACAACGGGAGAAATGGAACTCGTCATGGCCCCCGAGGTTGAGAATTGGTATAACTCGGCACGTGAGAAGATCGGCAGCGGTAACTACATGTCTCAAATCAAAGAGAACGCTCTCAGGTCTCTTGACCTCAGCTATGAGA
This sequence comes from Faecalibacterium sp. CAG:74, assembly GCA_963638045.1. Taxonomy (GTDB): domain Bacteria; phylum Spirochaetota; class Spirochaetia; order Sphaerochaetales; family Sphaerochaetaceae; genus Ornithospirochaeta. The sequence goes on from CAVHPV010000022.1 coordinate 14,873, forward strand.
GCCTCAAGACAAGCGCCAATGGAACTCTTGTCGAGAAGTATTACTCCGACCTCAATACCAACTTTGCAACCAACCTTGAGCTTGCAAAGAACCTTGACGTTCAGTCATATGTCAAGGCGGGTGGAGATATCGACACATGGAATACTACAGCATCGATAGAAGGCGTTAAAGCAATCAACAGCCGTTCAGACTGGAGCCCGGAAGCCAGACAGGCACAGGCTACTTCATACCTCCTTGACGTACAGCAGGAAGGGGATACGCAGATAGCGGCCAACCTTGCAAAGACACAGGGGTTAGAGTCGGCACTGACATACATTGAGAGCAAAGACTACTACACGACAGCAGAGAAGCAGAAGATGTTTGCTTCAGCTTCCACTTCAGCAACCTATGCAAAGACAGCAGCTTCAGAGGAAGCGCAGGGTATTATGGAAGATGCTCTTGTCAACTCTTCAGCGACTCCCGAACAGGTGTATGCAGCGCTTCAGGAGCGTTACGGTTCTTCAAGCCCGGCAATACAGCAGGCGGTAAAAGAGGCGGCACAGCTTAAGCAGACAGAAATTGTTCAGAACATGGTCAACAATCAGCTTTCTTCCGATATCACAAGCGGAGCATCTTCGGTGTATGACACTTATACATCCATAGAGAGTGGGGCATGGGATGATAAATTCTACGGAGTCGAGAGCTTGAAGAGCGCAGCACTCTCTACCTATTCCACACAGATCACCAAGATTGAAAAAGAAGTCGAGAAGACCACCAATGTACAGAAGAAGATAGACGACTCCAATAAGAATCTCTTCACACAGTATCAGAAGCTACAGGAGATAAACCTTGCCAACTTTGACAACGGAACTATTACCGGAGCGGAGTACATCGCAAACGAGAAGCTCTATGCAGACAGCTTTGCCGCATCTCTTAAGCTGGGCGGCACTACTGACACGACGTACTGGACAGAACAGTCGACAGCTCTTTCAGCAGCTGCGATACAGAAGATTTCAGATATGTATATCCCGAAGAGATATCAGTCGGCTGTCGACGATGTACTCGAGAATATCAAGATAGCACTCGGGAACAACGTGACTTCTTCGAATATGACACCGGAGATAGCTCAGGCCATATTCGACAACAACCTTGAGTTTACAGGACATGTTGCTGACTTCATAAAAGAGAACGGCGCAACGATGACTGATGAGGAGTTCTCTACCTGGATAAGCAAGGAGGCATCCGACTATGTACTTCTTCGGAGCGGTAACAAGACGTATTCCCTTATCGAAAGCGGGGAAGCGTTCTCGGATACAACAGTAATGAGCAAAGTCAACGGCGAGTTCAAGAATATCGTCAAAATGGCTTATGAAACTCCCGGAGCGTCAAGCTGGCTTGTCAAACTCGGAACCAACTTTGAAACAGGACAAGCGAATTACGTATTCAGCAGTGATGAGGCAGAGGGAACCTGGGCGGAAATGCAGAAAACCGCCAGGACTCAGATCTCATGGCTTACAGGCTTGGACGGGGATGATATGACAATAACTCTCGATGCTACATCAGGGGATACAGTATTTGCTCCGCTCGTAACTGTCAATGACGGCTCATTCAGAACTTTCAAGTTCGACGGCAGGGGCAACATCTATGAGTCGGTAGAAGGGAAGAAAGACAAAGACGGGAACACGATATGGAGGGACACCGGTATCAATCTTGCAAACTCCGATAAAGATATGGCAAAGCAGAAGTTGAAGGCTGGATATTCTATCGCAGAAGACAGCACATTTTCTTCGTCAGCCGGTGGCCAGAAGACGGGCTTAACAACTTCATCATCAAAGTCAGAACAGACAATGGGAGCAGATACATGGGCAGATAAGAACAAGTCAGCAAGCCCGGGAGCCGTGTACCAGTATCTCAAGTCACTTGATGACAGCGAACTTGACGAGGCGGTAGAGACATTCAAGGAAAGAGTAGACAGGGACAGATTCCTACTTGAATCATTCAACGACCCGAAGAAAGCACTTGATGCTTATCGTGATAAAATCAGAGGAGAGAGACAGTGAGCAATATTCTCGGTTCAACAGGTGACTACTATCAGATGTTACAGCAGTCTGCTGCAACGACAAGACAGGTAAAAATAAACAAGAACAATCTTGATGCATTGAATCGCAGTGTTCCTCTCGGCGAAGACGAGACGAAGAAAGAGCGTGTGAGCTCCGTCCTCAATCAGGGCTTCAAGAAAGAAGAAGACAGTGTTTCCAATGAGACAAGGGCAGTCGACAACGGCCTTAATACAGAAGTCTCCGATACCGGTACAAGTGCTAATCCGGGGCTACAGGATATTATCGACACCACACTCAATATACAGAAGATGTGGCTCGGTGATGATTACGAGTGGGACGCAAACGAGGCAAGGGATTTTACTACGCTCCTCAGACTCTCCGAAGACCCGAAGGCGACAGCATCACGTTATATTGCGAGCAAGGGCCTTGCAACCAACCTCGGGCTTGATACAAAGACCGTATACGACAACCTTGACGAGATTTCACAGTACTATATCGGAGACGTATACGACGCTCACGAAGTGTCATTCTTTCAGAAGATAAAGAACGGATTCATCCGTAACGATGCTATGTCTCTCAAGTACGAGTACATGCTGGCAGACCAGGCGGGAGATACAGCAAGAGCAGAAGAGCTTAAGAAGCAGATAGAAGAGAAGGAAGCAGAACTCGGAGACTATACAAGTGCTATCCCGACATCTATATACGACAAGATAGAAACCGCAGTCCTCGAGAACTTTGCCTACATGACACAGCCGGCACTGGAAGGCTCTCTTGTATCATCTGTCATCACAGCTCTCGGTATTGCAACAGCAGCAGCATTCCCGATATCTGCACCGGCAATACTGGCAGGTACGGCCTCAATAGCAGGAGCAGGCGCTGTTGCCATGTCCGGCAAACAAATGTATGAGTGGGGTGCGGGTGATAAATACTACTCTCTCATGAACGATGAAGAGTACAAGGGAGTAAAGAATAAGGGACAGGCTTATCTACTTGCCACGATCGAAGGCGTTGCTACGGCCGCCATTGAAACTGTAATGGACGGCATGTCTTCCCGTCTTCTGGGGAAGGTGACAGGGAATCAGATCAGCAAGATTGGTATCAATTCCATTGTCGACCTAAAACGCCGTGGCGTAACAAGCAGAGCAGCCAATGCCATATATGACTGGGTGACAGGTGCACTTGATGAGGGATTCATGAATGAAGCACCCGAGTACATACTTGGAGAGTTGACCTCGATAATCTACAAGAATTCAAACGGCATAGCAGATGAGAAGACCTGGGCAGACCGCAAGGACGAGCTTATGGAGAGTATCGTTGACGGCATTATTGTAGGTGGAGTCTATGGAGCTCTTGCTATTCCTTCATCGCTCAAGTCACAAAGGAACATGGCGATTGAACTCAGACGTACAGCCAACGCATCAGAAAGCCTCTCGGAGTTCCAGAACGCAACAAAGGATATGAAGCCGGAAGGATTATCTGATGCAGACTTCGATACCGCACGCACCACAATATGGAATGCAAGCCAGAACCAGAGGAGGGAATATCTACAGAAGGAGTTCGGTGGTACTGTCCTTGAAAGCGAAGAGATAGCAAGCAAGGAGCTCTTTTCTACAGTTGACCCGATGACGGGAGAAGATGCAGCAAAAGTTCTTCCAGACGGCACAGTCTACAGAACAGACGATAACGCTCTTTACAGCGAAGTCCAGACCGATAACAAGTCAGGTACTCAGACAGTATGGTACGGCAATCCCGATGACGGCAGTGTATATGGGATAGTTCAGATATCATCAGACGGCGACACTCAGACTGTCGAGAGCGTGAGAGTCCGTGCCGGATACGAAGGCATACGCTCGGAAATGATAAAGGACGCTCTCGGCAACACTCTCTCGACAGAGACTAACGTTGAGTGGAATCCTACGACAAAGGGCCTTCAGAGTGTCAAGGAAGAGCTTATAAACAACAACCCCGACAAGACGGGGTTAGTGTACTCCTCTCAGACAAAAGGCCGTGACAGCGATATACAATCGCTCAAGACACAGATTAAAGCGGCAAGCCCTCAACTCTCGGACGCAGAAGCGACAATGGCAGCGCGTCTTACATCTATTGCCGATGCGGGAACGGGGACTATCAAATACGAGAAGGCTACAGCAGAGAACACAAAGAGAAATCCTGCGGATATAAGAGGCGCAACCAATCTTGCGAAGGCTCTCATATACACAGGTCAGAACGCCGACTCTTCTACCTTCGTTCACGAGCTCTTCCATGCCGTTGCATCCGTGAAAGTTAAGGAAGCAGAGAATCTATCCAACGAGATAAGAACAGCGCTCCAGGAAGAAGGAACACGCTCACAGCTTGAAACCTTCATCAAGAACAATCTTGCTGTCTGGGGAACGAATGCAGATATAAACACAATCATGTCTTCTCTCTCGGAGATAAAGGAGAACAGCAACGCCAAAGGGTGGAGCGTCGCACAGAACGAAAACCTTGCACGGCTCTATGAAGCTTACAGACGTTCGGAGCGCAGCATAAGGCAGTCTCTCCCGCAGGCTATAAGAAACCTTCTCGAGAAGCTTACTCAGTTCATGAACAAAGTTTACGGCACTCTCAAAGACACCGTTCCTCTCAACGAGAACATAGCAAAGGCTTACGACTCCCTTATGGGTTTTGAGGATATGTCAAGCGAAACAAAGAGAGTCGAGAGTCAGGGCGTATTCAAGGAGTTCCAGGGGATAAGAGAGAAGGTGGAAGATAATATTCTATATCGTGAAGATATCGCCTTGAATGAAAAAGGGGTTTTAGAGTGGAGAAAAGTTTTTAAGTATTTATGTGACAAGTTCGGCTTCGAGAAAGGGAAAGATAACGAGTATCTAATCTTTAATAAAGAGCAAGGAGAAAGGTATAAGCTTTCAAAGACGAATCTCAACAAGATGCTTAGCCAGAAAGCCAGAGATAAATCTTATTTTAATGGCTTTTCTGCTACAGAACACAGCGAAGCAGTGTTAAATGTTGAAACTCTTTTTGAAAATGCACAAAGAAAGAAGATTGAAAAAGATAAGAACAACAGCCCTGATATACAAGAGGTAGAGAGATTCGAAACAGACTTTGCATATGAGGGGGAAGACAAGGTCTATACGGCACTCTTTACAGCAAAGAAACACGCTGATACAAAAGTTAGAAATGGTCTCTATTCCGTAGAATTGACTGCAATAAAAACAGCCCCGTCTAAAAAGGAGGAGAATTCAAACATTGTCAAACTCTCACACGTCAGGGGCTCGACCAGGCTGGGTAACCTGCCCCAACCTAGTTATAATATCGGAGGCAACGGCGAATTTGTCAAGCTTTTTCAAGACTTAAATTACAATCCCGACGAAACAAACCTCACCAGAGAGCAGTGGAAGCAGACAAGAACAGAGAATTTCAGAAAGTGGTTTAAGGACAGCAAGGTTGTTGACGAGAACGGAGACCCGCTTGTCGTTTACCACGGAACAAACGGTATGGATTTCTATGAGTTTGACGGCAGTTTGATAAAGCATGGCGAGCACGGTTGGAGATTCTACTTTGCTAAGGATGAAGAAATTGCAGAAACCTATGGAAGAAGAAAAATAGATGCATATGTCAGTTTGCAGAACCCCGTGAACAATACTGATACAATCAAGAACACCAGAGCAAAAGTAAATTCTATCGTGAATAAACTCAAGGCAAAAGGTTATGAGTTCTACGATGAAGTATCGGAGTTCGTAAACACTGAGAGCCGGCTGGATACGGCACAGGATGTGCTTGACGGCCTTCTTGACTTGAAGGAATACCTTGAGAACGAGGAAATAGATGAAAGGAAGTTCTATGAGGATGTTCGTAAAGCTGAAATCGAAACATACGGGATTGACGGCTATATGGATTCCAAGAACAGCTTCTATGTTGCTTTTCTCTCTTCTCAGATTAAATCCGCCACTGACAACAATGGGGACTTCTCTTCTTCTAACCCGAGTATTTTGTTTCAGAGTAAAGTCTCCGACAGCTTTGAGGAACAACTCGAGAAGATATCCAAGGAAGATATCGGCGTTAAGGATAAAACAATAGTTTTCTCCGACAGCACCCCAGCAGTGTTCACTTCATTGGGACTTGAGGACCTATCTGTCGAAATGTATGCAGATAAACTCGCAAGAGGGTTGCTGCTGTCGGAAGATGAAACTCACGGCCATTCTAACGGGTTATCTAAAGAGATTGTGAGGAATATAAGCAAAGAGCTTGGGAATCCACTCGCAGTATTTGACTCCGCTTCCGTAAAAGGCCGTCTTGTTGCCTTGTACGATATATCCGATTTAAAAGGAGACAGCGTTATTGTAAGCATCTTCCCGAAAGCGAAGAAGAGTAATTCTCTAGAAATCAATCTGTTGTCTTCAATCTATGGAAAAGAAAACAAGTCTGTTTTCAGCTACTGGGTTGATAAAGGACTGTTAAGATATGTTGATAATACAAGAGAAAAGAGCCTTGTGCTTAGGCTCCAATTGCCATCAACCAAGACTCTTTATAGTGAAAATGTACTCACAAAATCCGAGCTTGTCAATGAAAATATCATTCTTGCCCAGGACAAACTCCTTGAAGATATCGACAGTGTTGCCGACATTGAATCCGCTGAAGCTCTGGCAAGAGAAGAATACGAGAGCGAGAGGGAAGTATCTCTCTCTGAGTCAGACAAGAAGGCGGCAGAACGTGTTTTCGATATCGACTCCTCTCTACCCGATAACTGGGAGAATATCTATGAGAGCGACTCGGAAGCTAGACTACAGAAGGAGCGCGAACTTGAAGAGAGTCTTCCAGAGTCAGATATAACTCCTTCCGATATGGAAAGAATTGAGGCAGAGGAAAACGAGGCCGGGCTTATCAGAGGAAGAAAGAATCTCGGAAGTAGTTACCGTCTATTTGTAGAAGGCAACTCTCCCGATATTATCTATGAAGGTAAGGACACTCACAAAGACACCATATTCAAGAATGCTATCAAGGATGAAGCTACACTGAGACAGTATCTTGCAATCATGGGAGAGGCTTATCTTTACGACACCTCGGCAACCAACAGAGTCTATGAAGATGCGTACAACTCTCAATGGAACAGGTGGGAGTCCGTTCCCGTTACAGTTCCATACATTGATGATGCATACAGACAGACTCTCCACGAGAGATTAACGGCCCAGCTCTCAGACAGAGGACTTGCCGGAGCAATGAAATCAGCCCTCACCAATGCCGATATGAGCGATGCTGTCATAAAGAAAGCACAGAAGGAACTCGGAGACAACGCACGCTTCTACCGCAATATACTTGCCCTTCTCATGAAGAGAGAAGACATGCTTCCCGATTCTCTTATAACGGAAGTCAAAGGACTCGATATTCCTTCTCGTGAAAGTCTCGATATTGCAAGTGTTACAGAGTTCGCAGAGCTTGCAAAGAAAGTCAACAACGAAAGACTAAGGCAGAAGATTCTATCCGGTACAGCTAAGTTCGGCTCGGACGAAGATCAGGCGAAATATAAGGAACTAGTCACTTACACAAAAGAACTCGACAAGGATATTAAAGAGAAGACTAAAGAGATCGAGTCTCTCGAGAAGAAAGGCGAGGAGTATGAGAAGAGAGTCAAGGAGCTTGAAGAGCTCAATAAGGAGAGAATGGAAATACTCCTTGATGCCGAGGAGATATTCAACCTCTTAACAGATACCTTCGTTCCCGAAGTCAAGAATAAAGAATACCGCCAGCAGCTTGCCAGGACCTACTCGGAACTCAAGATAAAGTATGAGATGTTGAGTCCAACAAGAGAGAGTGAGTTGCAGAGTGCATGGACTCAAAGCCAGGTGAAGGAAGGCGGCCACGCTGGATGGAGACAGCAGTACAGGGGTGCTAAATACAGATCTGAAGCATGGTTGAAAGAGATAACCGAAAATTATGAAGATGTCAAAGAACGTATTGATGCAGAATACAACAAGAACAGACGGCAGAGTTATAACAAAGTAGCAAAAGAAGTTATCGAAACTGTACGCAGTGAAGTCAGAAAAGAGCTTAATGAAGCTCGTATGCAGTTGATAGCAAGCTCTACAAAAACTCTCACCATGAACTCCAACAAGATCTACTCGACGCTATCTGCTATCAAATCTATCGCAGACGGCACAGGTGCAGTCATTTCGAAGGTTGATATCGAAGCGATGAAGGCCACAGAGAAAGAACTTGTTGACCTGCAGAAGAAAGTCTCGAAACAGGAAACAAAGATCGAGAACCTCAAGGAGAAGCAGAAACAGGAGATATACGATGCACGTACAGAAGAAAGGTGGAAGGCGGCGAAAGAGAAGCAAGCTATTTTTGCCAAGCAGGCAGAAGACCTTGTAAATCAGCAGTATGTTGTCAAGCGTACAATCGAGAACCTCAAGGAGAAGCAGAAACAGGAGATAAAGGATCTCAAGGAAGAGCAGAGACAAAAGGAAAAAGAGAAGAGAGCATACCAGGCTATCAGAGACGAGAAGCAGAAGATAGCCAACTACATCATGAGGCCCGTCTCTCTCAAGAGTGTCGACTACTCGAAGGCGAAGGAGATACAGGCTATACAAGCGCTCATAGATCCGGAGTTCAGAAGAGAGTGGATTTACGATATCAAGAAAGACCCCGCACAGAATCCACACTACGGCACTATGACCGTACAACAGGCAAAAGACTATCTCAACTCTCTTTCAGACAGTGCGAAGATCGACCTCTTCTCCTACATGCCTCAGGATCTTGTCGAGAGACTAACGGAGCAGAGAAAACCTCTTAACGACTGGACTATAGCAGAACTCGAGCAAATGGCATCATCTGTTGAAATGCTCAAGAACGAGGGGCGTGCAATCCTTCAGGCCAAGACAGATATGAGGAATGCCCAGGCAAGAGAAATCAAGAGAAGTATTCTCAAGGCAATGGGGGCGGACTCTAATAACGACGGAGGTTCAATTCCTTCTTCTCTACAGAGACTCAGTGAAGGCAAGGGATTCAAGGCTCGCCTTCACAGCATAATGTTCCGCACACGCCGTATGCAGGAGCTTGCGCAGCTTCTTGACGGAGGTTACGGCAACAAGGGCGCTGCTTATAGGCTTCTTGTCGAAGAGAAGAGGTGGCATCAGGACAATGAAGCAGCGGCAATCAAGAAGAGATACGACGCCGTCGAAGGTTTTGTAAATGACAAGGCTATAGATCGGATGACTGAGAAAGTTACAGTTGACCTCGGGAGAGGGAAGTCGGCAGATTTTACCGTTGACCAGCTTGCCTATGCATGGCTCAGTCAGTACGACGAAGAGAACAAGGCTGCTGTCATGTACGGCTCATTGATGACAGAAGGCGAGAAAGGCACAATCGAGCAGAAGAGTAAAGATATCGACATCATGACAGGAGACAGCACTGTCACAAGAGAATGGCTCCTTAAACGCTCCGAGCTTATTGAAGACGATGAAGAATTCATGAAGGTAGCAAGAGAGCGCTATGATGCTCTTATCAAGACGGCAGAGAAGGAACTGACTGACCGCGGGCTCTGGGACCTTGTCAACGCTATCAACAAGGACTTCAATAACACCGATAACACGAAGAGACTTGATGCTGCATCTATCGAGTATTTCAACACTCCGCTCAGCAGCAAGGAGAATTATCTCCCTATCAAACGTATGGCAATGACAGGCGAGAATCTCGATAACGCCACAGCTGACTCAATGTTCAACCTCAACGCCAATAAGGTTATAAGGGACCCCGCAAAGGGATTCCTTATCGAGAGAATAGATATAGCACCACGCCACCAGAAACAGGTTGATATGTCTCTCCTCGGTGTATGGCAGAATAGCGTGAAGGAGCAGGAGCACCTCATAGAGTTCGCCGGATACGTGAAGAAACTCAGAAGTGTCTTCGAGTCACAGAAGTCATCTGAAGTGGAAAGAGAAGTCAATAAACGTTGGTCCCCCGCATTAATGAGAGAAGTCAAGGACTATATTGAACTTGTCGCCAATCCCGACAGCTCGACAAAGAAGGACCCGACAAACGAACTCTTCAAGACTATCAGAGGAAGAACGGGAGCGGCTTATCTCGGGTGGAAGGTCTCGGGGATAGTCCTTCAAGGTATCACTTCTCCCGCATCTGCATTCAGTGAGCTTAAGCCCTGGGAGGTGTTCGGCGCTTATGCTCAGATAGGAGCGCATCCTCTCGAGACTATCAAGGCGATTAACGAGAAGTCTCAGATGATGAAGAACAGAACCATGAACCAGATAGTTGATGAAGCCGTTCAGAGACGTAACGAGTGGACACAGAGCAAGACATCGAGAAGGCTTAACAAGTTCGAGGAAGTCGGGCAGATAGGGCTTACTCTTGTTGACAGATACGCTGTCGCCGGTCCGTGGCTTGCAATGTATGAGCGTACTCTCAGAGAAGGCGATAAGCTCGGACTCGATACCGCAACAAGTGAAACAAGAGCCATACAGAGAGCAGATGAGTTCATTCTCCGTACACAGCCCGTAGGAGATCCGACAGAGCTTGCATCTTTCTTCAGAACAAAGAGCGAAGCGGCTAAGACTATCTTGCAGTTCCAGACTTCTCTCAATGTCGTATGGAACAATATAACAGCAAACACAGTCGGCTTTATCCGTCAGAAGAAATATGCATCAGCTATCGGGAATATCGTAGGTTATGCAGTGGCCGGTGTGCTTCTTGGATTAGTACAGAACGGATATGACGATGATGACGACGGTAAAGACAAAGCGCTCAAGACTATCTATTGGAGCTTGTCGCAGGGTGTTGGAAGTATACCGGTAGCAGGTTCATCAATAGACAGCCTCTCGAAGTATCTCATAACAGGCGATTATGACTGGTACATGAATAAGGGTATTTCGATATCACCGCTTTATGACAAGGCCGTACAGGCGTTAGTTGCAGCAACAGGCGGAGACGGCTGGAAAGCTCTTGAAAGAAGCGCCGAGGCAATAGGCATCGGAATGGGACTTCCGGTAAGCGGAGCGAAGGAATTCTATGCAATTGTGTCTGAGAAAAGTCTGGCGCCACTCGTTGGAAGAGAATGAGTTAAAATCAGAAAGGAGATAGAAAAATATGGTAAATGAGACAATGCCCAAGAAAGTGTACGATATATCAAGCAGCAGAAAACCGCTGTCGACCGGCTATGATATTCCATTCACGATCGGCAAGAAGGAAGAGCTTCATGTCTACACCTCCACAGTTAAGGGTGATTCAGAGGTTGATTCAAGCAAGTACAATCTTTCATCAGACACAAAGGGAAAAGTTGCGACACACATAACGTTCATAGCATCGTACACCTTCCCGGAAGGATCCTCGAAACTTACATTAATCCGTGAAGTCGCGATTAAACAGGAGATAGATCTTAAAGAGGGTGAGAAGATTTCTGCTAACATTGTCGAGGAAGGTCTTGATAATGCTGTCAGAATATCTTTGATGATACAGGAGCAGGTAAACAGAGCTCTCTTAACGTCGCGTTCAGACGAGGGCGAACAGATTGTTGTTCCTAATTCCAATGATCGAGCGGGGCATATACTTGCTTTTGACGAAGACGGGAATCTTGCTCCGATTCTCACAAGCGATATTGAAACCAATATGAACAAGGCCCAGGAGGCGGCAACACAAGCAGAGGCAATTAAAACGGCAGCTGCTACCTCGGCTCTCAATGCAGCATCTTCAGAGGCAAAAGCTAAGACAAGCGAAGAGAATGCTAAGGAGAGCGAAGAGAACGCAGCAGAGAGTGAAGCAAGTGTCTCCTCTATGAAGTCGAGTGTTGAACAAACAAAGACCGACATAGAGACTGAGATAGCTCAAGCCAAAACAGATATCGCTACAGCCAAGACTAACGCTGTCAATGCTGTCAAAGCCCAGGAAGAATCAAGCGAGGCAGTTGTTAAGGCTCATGAAGCTACAACCAAATCGTATGCAGAACAAGCAGCAGCCAGTGCAACGAATGCGGGCACCTCCGAAGCTAAAGCAAAAGAAAGTGAAACCAAAGCCGGAGCGTCTGAGAGCAATGCAAAGACTAGTGAGACTAATGCCAAGAGCAGTGAGACCAAAGCCAAGACAAGCGAGGACAACGCAAAGGACAGCGAGACGGCAGTCTCTTCCATGAAAGCCGATATCGAAGCATCCAAAACAGAGCTTGAGGGCGAAATCACCCAGGCAAAGTCCGATATCGCCACAGCTAAAGCCGATGCCGTTGATACCATATCTTCTGATAAGGCGGGTGCTGTCTCTGCTATCCTGACGAAGAAGACAGAGAGCGTGAGCGCAGTCGAGAGTGCAGAAAGTACAGCATTATCAAATATCGCCTCAGATAAGGCTGATGCTCTTTCGGCAATACAGATACAGAAAGAATCGTCTCTCAGTGCACTGCAGTCGCAGGAAGCAAGCTCAAAGGCAATCCTTCAAGCGTATGAGGACAGAGCAAATACTGCTGCAGATAAAGCAGAGACAAGCGAGACCAACGCAAAGGCAAGTGAAGAGGCTGCTGCTGCAAGTGCTACCAAACTGGACACACTCAAGAATAATGTCTCTTTCTCTGTGGACAGTTCTAACTCCCGTATCTATCATCTTTCTTTCTGGGATGATACTGTTGCTTCCTTTACTATTCCGGCAGACAAGTTCCTTAAGTCTGCAAGCTATGATGAATCTACCAGAAAACTCAAGTTCGTGTTCTTCAGAGCAGATGAAACAGAAGAGACTGTCTATGTAGATATCTCATCTCTTGTCGATACCTACACAGCCGGAACCGGTTTACAGGTAGCCAATAATCAGTTCTCCCTCAAGATCAAGACAGGAGAAACTCATTTTAAGGCGGACTCAAACGGCATCTATCTTGATTTAAGTGACAAAGCAGAAGCGAGTCATACACATACTAAGTCAGAGATCACGGATTTCAGTCACACACATGATGACCGCTACTATACCGAGAGTGAAATTAATACCAAGATGTCGGCAGTAAACACTGCTATTGAAGGCAAAAGCGACAAGGGCCATACCCATACGAAATCAGATATCACGGACTTTGCACATAATCATGATGAGAGGTATTACACGGAGGACGAGACTGACGACTTGCTATCCGGCAAGAGTGATACTTCTCACCTCCATGATGACAGGTATTACACTGAAACGGAAGTCGATACTAAGCTGGCGCTCAAGAGTGATACTTCTCACACGCATGATGGGCGTTACTATACAGAAACCGAAATCGATGAGAAGGTATCGACTCTCAACACGAAGATTAACGGAAAGTCGGCAGTAGGTCATACTCATACGAAGGAAGAGATAACAGACTTTGCACATAATCATGACGAACGTTACTATACTGAAACGGAGATCGACAGCAAAGAATCTGCACTCAATGATACTATCTCCGCTCATACCGGCGATACGGACAATCCTCACGGTGTAACTAAGTCTCAAGTCGGACTCGGTAACGTAGACAATACAAAAGATGCAGATAAGCCGATAAGTACAGCCATGCAGGCAGCGCTTAACACGAAACAGGATACGGCTAATCTTGTAAAGACGTTCCAGAGTACACCCGATGACACACACTATCCTTCGGAGAAGTTAGTAAAAGCTCAACTCGATACCAAAGCAAACACAACAGCACTGACGTCTCATACAGGTAATACAAGTAACCCTCATAACGTCACGAAGAATCAGCTGGGGCTGGGCAATGTCTTGAATGTTGCTTCCTACAGTAAGACGGAGATTGACTCGAAGATAACGGATCTCAACACGGAAATTACCAAGAAGCAGACAGGCGCTCTTGTAACAGCATTTCAGACGACTCCGGACAACACTCATTATCCTTCCGAGAAACTTGTAAAGGACAGCCTTGACGAGAAGAGCGATACCGGACATACGCATACCAGGAGCGAAATAACCGACTTCTCTCATACACACGATGATAGATATTATACGGAATCTGAAATCGATACTAAGCTCTCAGGTAAATCTGATACCTCTCATACTCATGACGGAAGATATTACACCGAGACTGAGGTTGATACGAAACTTGCAGGCAAGAGTGATACAAGCCATACGCACGACACCAGGTATTACACAGAAGATGAGATCGACGACAAAGTGTCTACTCTTGATACGGCTATCTCCGGTAAAGCTAACAGTTCTCATACTCACACTAAGAGCCAGATCTCAGACTTCCCGACAAGCCTTCCCGCAAGCGATGTCTATGCATGGGCGAAGGCGACAACTAAGCCGACATATAACTACAGCGAAGTCGGAGCTGCTGCCGCAAGTCATAACCATGACACTGCGTATTACAAGAAAACCGAAACCTATACCAAAACTGAGATAGAGAACAAGATAGCCGAAGCCGGCGTTGATCTTCCGCTTTCGGTGGTTAACGGCCAGCTGTGCATTATGGTTGAAACAACATAAATGGAGGAGATAGAAAAACTATGGTAAACGAACAAATGCCGAGAAAGGTCTATGACATTACCGGAGGAACAGAGCCTCTTTCTTCCGGGTATGACATTCCATTCTCAGTCGGAAAAGAAGAGGAGCTTCATGTCTATACATCAGATGCCTCCGGCGACACTCTTGTTGACTCGAGCGAGTATGAACTTTCTTCCGATACTGAAGGTGAGGTGGCGACTCACATAACCTTTGCTTCCGACTATACATTCCCTGAGAATGCATCCAAACTGACACTAATCCGAGAGGTTGCAATTAAACAGGAAATCGATTTGAAGGAAGGAGAAAAGATATCAGCCAACATTCTGGAAGAAGGGTTGGACAATGCAGTGAGAATCTGTCTTATGCTGCAGGAGCAGATTAAGAGAGCTATTCTCATGTCACGATCCGATGAAGGCTCCCAGGTAATTATCCCGAACGCAGAGGACAGGGCGGGGCATCTTCTTGCCTTCGACGAAAACGGACAGTTTATACCGGTATTACAAAGCGATATCAAAGCCTATATGGAAACAGCTGTCTCATCAGCCCAGAGCGCACAGCAGTATGCAAGTAGTGCCGCATCCTCTATGGCTTCGATAAGCGAGATGAAGACAAGTATCGAACAGAGTGAAGCAAACGCCAAAGCGAGCGAAGATGCTGCAGAGTTAGCTGCGGACAGAGCTGAAGCAGTTGCAGCACTACCTCTTATACTCGATGAATACGGACGTATATGTTTCAAAGTAGAAACCAATTAAATAGGAGAATATATTTATGGCAACAGTATCAAAACCAATTGCATTAGACGAAACCTTGCAGAATGTTAATACCACGCTACAGGGTCTCAAGACAGCAGTCGAGAATCAGAACAGTGGTTATGTAGAAAAGTCTACAACCTCGGCTTTCCCGACAGATGATGACAAGTTCATCGGAGAGGGAGAGTATTACACAGGAGCGAATGTTAATAAGTACATTAAACTCCAGATGGCATCAGCCCCCTCGTGCTACAAGAGGCCGTCTTTGTTTACGACAGCTAAGACGACTATCACAATCCCTAAGGACACGTGGGTTAATATCAACAATACAGGCTACATCTCGGAAAGTGATACTACCCTCAATCTCTCGACAGTCGGAACAGCGAGCGCAAGAAAAGGTAAGGATGTGTACGTGTATGCGTGCGTGCCTTCAAGCGGTACAGCGCCGACATTTGTACTCTCTCTCAACTCCACAGTACCTACAGGCTACACGGCTACGAACTCCCGTAAGATAGGTGGTTTCCATTGTCTATGCGCCGGTGTTGGTACTATCAGTGGACATACCTTGAGCGGATATGCTGAGGGTGATGCACTACCTAACTCACAGTGGGACTTACTCCACAGAGCACAGAGCGACAACGAAGGCATGGTGTGGATTCCGGAAATTAACAGGTGGGTTGATATCTACCTCGACAGCGTATCTAATTCCAAGCTCGTATCTGTCTACGGCGGAACAATTGCAGACGGCGCAAGTTCAACATCCTTCAATGGCGAGAAGTTCGTCGAATGGTTAGGGCTTGTCAAGAAGAAACCTCTCAATCGTCAGCAGTTTATGGTCGCAATGAAAGGCAGTAATGAGGGTACTAATATCAACGGTAGTTCAGACCCGGGAACGACAGGCGGTCATGTAGATACAGCCTCTCGCCGTATGATATCCAATTACGGCCTTGAAGACGGATGCGGTGTTCTCTGGCAGTGGCTTGACGACATCTTTGAGCACTATCCGAACTCAACTTGGAGTAGTGCTAACTTCTATCTCGGTGGCTATTCGTGGCAGAATAAGAGTGTGTACAACGAGGGATATGATAGCCAACAGTACGGTTCGTGCTACGGTTTGGTTCGTCGTCTGGGGGCGGGTGGCGCTTGGGACGGCGGGTCGTATTGCGGTTCGCGCTCGGGCGGTTGTGACGATTTGTCGTCTGACGGTGCTTCGAGCAGCGGGGTCCGGGGGTCGTCCGAGCCGAGGGTCGTTAATGGATAATGGTCGGTGGTCGGTGGCCGTTGGTCGCAAGTCGGACAGGTCGAGGGCGTAAGCCCAAGACCTCAGCCGTAAGGCTGTATGGCATTTGTTTTTAAGAGTTGAGCGTCTCTTTTTCAGCTCTGGTTGATGTGTTGTGAGCTTCGTGCAACGGTTTAGTTCGTCGTCTGAAAGCAGGTGGCAATTGGGACAACAGGTCGAATTGCGGTTCACGCTCAGGCAATTGTAACAATTTGTCGTCTAACGGTAATTCGAACAACGGAGTCCGGAGGTCGTCCGAAATGGGGATTTATCAAAAGCTTAACCCTCAGCTGAACACACCAACCATGTCAATGAGGCAAAATACACGACAGGGGTTCTGTAACGGCTAGTAACTAAGGTGAAAGTCGTTACGGGACATTTATTTAAAAGGAATTATGAAAAGACACGGTAATCTATACGAGAAGATATATGATATGGATAACCTCCGTTATGCTTTCAAGAGAGCTTCGCAACATAAGCACTCGAAGCCATACGTGAAGGAGATAGAAGATAATCTTGACTACTACCTCACAGAGATACAAACCTCTCTCCAAGAGGGTACGTACAAGACAGCGCCATATAGAACTAAATACATCTATGAGCCTAAAAAACGGCTTATATACATTCTTCCCTTCTATCCCGACAGAATAGTACATCACGCCATCATGAATGTGTTAGAGCCAATCTGGGATAATCTCATGTACTATCACTCATATGCGTGTCGTAAGGGCAAGGGACAGCATAAGGGAAGCCGTGTATGTGCAGAGTACGTTCGGAAGTACAAGTATTGCCTACAGTGCGATGTGTCAAAGTTCTACCCTAGTATTAACCATGCCATACTCAAAAAGATTATCCGGAAGAAGATTAAAGACGAGAGGCTGTTAGTCCTACTCGATAAGATAATCGACAGTGTGGAAGGAGAGAAGAACGTACCTATCGGGAACTATCTATCTCAATGGTTCGGGAATATCTATCTCAACGAACTCGATACAAGAGCAAAGGATGTTTACAAGGCCAAAGCATATGTGCGCTTCTGTGATGACTTCTTGTTCTTCTCGAACTCAAAGGATGAACTCAACACAATAAAGAAAGACCTTTCCTCATGGCTTGGTGATACTCTTGGATTAACCCTCTCGGAGTGTTCACTCTTCCCGACATCTCAGGGCGTTGACTTCCTCGGCTACAGGCATTTCCCGAATAAGATATTACTCAGAAAGAGCACAGCAAAGAGGGACAAGAAGAAAGTCCTTGAGTTATGGGATGAAGTCAATAACAACGACAACATAGACTATGACAAGGCACTCTCAATTATCCAGAGTATGAGAGGATGGATGAAACACGCACAGAGCCACAATCTTAATAAGGCAATGAAACTCGATGAACTCTTGGAGGTAGTAGAGAATGGAAGGCAAGAAGCACTTTTCAGACTTTGCGAAAACAGAGGGGCTTGATGGCGATAAGCTCACAGTAGGCGACATCCTCAATAGAGAGATATTCGTCAAGGCTTATCGTGTGATGCAATCTAAATGTGTTAAGGACAGGGAACTGTTACAGCTACAGTTTGAACTCAACGAGCATATATACATCATATTTACAAACAGCACAGTCCTCATCAAACAGATTGAGGAATACAAAGAGGAAATACCTTTCTATGCTACAATTAAGAAGCAAGGAAGTTATTATACATTCACATAATTATAGGAGAGAGAAAAAATGGTAGGATTTCCAAAACACCTGAACACCAAAGAAGACTATGAGTACGTGAGAACGCACTTCTCAAAGACAGAATGGGAAGGACACTTTCAGGCGTTATTAGACGGCATGAACGACTGGTTCTTCGAGAAGTATCTCGCAGACGGAGAGGAAGGAGTTACAGACTCAACTCACAAAGTAATCGAAGAAGGCAACGCAGACAGTGAGGACAAGAAGAGAGCGCAGTACATCTATCGCTACAACCCGACTTGTACTCTTGCATCTATCGGCTACACAGAGTCAGATGTTAGAACCATACTTGCTTAATATGTTCTTATGAGGTATTAGCCGGCCCTCTTAATTACATAAATCGCAAAAAATGTAATTAAC
>CAVHPV010000023.1:0-30023 GCA_963638045.1 Faecalibacterium sp. CAG:74
AACTAATAGAACTAATATTAAATATATATTAAAACGATATTAAACATTAATTGAAGCTAGTTATTATTATTTGTTGACATATAATTTTAGAATAAAAATATTGAAAAATTGTATATAAACACTTGTTTTTTAAATAATTTTGAGATTATAATCATTTAAAAAGAGGTGAACATGTCAAAAGCAATCGCATTTCATTTGCAGAAAGGAGGAGTTGGAAAGACCAGTGTTTGTGGAACACTTGCCTGCCAGTCTGCGCTTTCTGGGCATAAAACGCTGATGATTGACTGTGATCCTCAGGGTAACCTCTCGTCCTGGTTTCTGGAGGAGGCTCCTAAATACGAGCTCAGTGATGTTCTTCAGGGTAAATGCTATTGGCGTGATGCCGTCGTCGAGATTGATAATATTGATAATCTTTATATTTTACCCACTTTCAGCATAGGCGGTACTCTTAAGAACTACAGTGAGACTAAGTTGAATGATGAGCCTTTTATTATACAGGATCTGGTTAATGAACTTTCTTCAGAATTTGAGCGCATAGTCCTGGATCTTTCTCCGGGACTTGGCCGCCTTGAGCGAGCTGCGATAATTGCTTCAAATGAAGTTATAACACCTATGACAACTGAGATTTTCTCTCTTGATGGGTTTGAAATTTTTGTTGACGAGCTGGCTAAGCTGAAGAAGAATTATAAAGCGTCTGTAAAACATAATAAAATAATTATAAATTCTTTTGATGAAAGAGTTAAACAGGCACGTGAAATTTATGAGGAAGCATCCCGTACCGGGCGTTACATTGTATTCAAGATTCCTGTGGATCCTCTGTTCCGTAAAGCTCAGACGGCGCATAAAATACCTCAAAGGTATAAGGTGAACGGCAGGGGACTTAAACCTGGTACTATAGAGGCATTGTTGAAGATAAATAAGAGCATTTGGGGTTGAGAGGTAATTTAAAATGGCTTTGAAAAAGAATGAAGCAGCTAGCAGTGAAAGTTTGGGTGGCTTGAAAGCTAAACAGGTTTTTGGAGGGATAAAGGAAGCAAAAGAGAAGAAAATTCTCACGACTTTCTCTATTGAACCTTCCTTTAAGGATGAACTTGAAAGTCTTTTTGCTGATATGGGACTTGGTTGGGCTGCTGGAATCAGGTTTGCTTTGAAGGAATTTTGCAAGAAATATGGGGGCGAAGATAACTGATTTATCTTCTTAATAATTTTTGTATAATTTTTAAATCATATATATTGTTAAACGCAATGGTTTCTATGTTTTTTAATATAGAAGCCATTAATTTTTATATATATTTTATGGTTAATCTTTGTTGGTTATTTGATTTTTTGTATGAAGAATATGGTAGTAGAGTAGTAATAATATATTTTAGATGATTCCTGTTTAGTTGATTTGATATGATTCATTATTTCGCAATGGATTTAGTATAGATATTCTATCAGAAGCAATAATTTTAATATAAGTTTAATTTAGTTTTTACCCATAGACTGTAGCATTTCAAGTAATTCTTTTGCGCTGTTGATATCATTTTTGAGTTGTTCTTCTGGTGTTTTTACTTCTTCTTTGAATAATACCTGTGGTATTTCCTCAATAAATCTACTTGGGATGGCTGATTTGAGTTTCCCCTCAAAGTCGACCCTGGCATCAGCATAGTTGATGTAAAGTTTCTTTTTGGCGCGAGTTATGGCAACATAGAAAAGTCTTCTTTCTTCATCTATGTTGTCCATATTTTCCTCTAGGGCACGTTTTGATGGGATTATGTTATCTTCGATCCCCGCAAGGAAAACAACGTTGAATTCAAGGCCTTTTGAGGCATGCATTGTCATCAAGTTAACCGCTCTGGAATCATCATTGCCGTTATCTGAGCCGACAATCGAGACCGAGTGCAGATAATCCCTGAGAGTCTTATCAGGGTTAGACTTGAAGAATTTAATAATTCGGTCATTCAGGAAGGCTATGGAGTGCAACTTGAAGTCGACCATCTTGTCGTTGTCTGGAAATTCCTCACGTATTGATATGTCGTAGTGCGTATCGCTCATTATGGTGTTTATGAGTTTTTCAGGTGTCTTGAGCATTCCTCTCCACTTATAGAGCAATGTGCATAAAGTTTTCATTCCTTCCTGAGTTTTAGAGTTGAAATCAGAGGAGAGGGAATACTTATTAAGTGCTTCCTCAAGTGTAGTGTTTTCACTGTCAGCCTTATCTCTCAACTTCTCTATTGTTGTTCTTCCGATTCCACGTCGTGGTGTGTTGATAATCCTCAATAGAGAATTATCATCCTTGGGATTTATGATGATCTTGAGGTAACATAACATATCTCTGACCTCCTTACGGTCAAAGAATGAAGAACCTCCTGAAATCTCGACAGGGATCTTATGTTCAAGAAAAGTGGTCTCAAGTGTGTTAAGGAGAGTGTTTGTTCTCACAAGAATTGCAAAGTCACGAAAGTTGTACTTGTACTGTCGCATCAGTTTTTTTATTTCTACACTGATCCAGACTGCCTCATCCTCTCCCGTTGAATGACGTTTTACTGTAAGCGTGTCACCTTCCCCTATATCTGTCCAGAGTTTTTTTTCCTTTCTCTCTTTGTTATGGACTATGATGGCATTGGCAGCAGAGAGTATATTCCCGCTGGAGCGGTAGTTCCTCTCCAGTCTGAATTCCTTCCTCTCCGGGAAATCCTCTTCAAACATCAATATGTTGCGGTAGTTTGCTCCACGCCATGAGTAAATGGACTGGTCATCATCACCGACTACCGCGATGTTGCGGTATTTTTTTGCAATCATGCTCACAAGTCTATATTGCACAAGAGACGTATCCTGGAACTCGTCTACCATGATATACTTGTACCTGTCCTGGACTCTTCTAAGGATTTCCGGGTGTTCATTGAATATTTTTATTGGAAGGACCAGTAGATCATCGAAGTCCACTACATTGTATGCCTTCTGTGTTAGAAGAAATTCCTCATAAATTTCCCTTATTGCACTTCCTTTCTCCGGGAGGATTTCACGTTCTGTCTTGTAGGAGGAGAAGTGTGCTTTGAGACTGTTGGCATTATAGGATGAGAGGTCATATCCTCGGGCCATGATACACGTTTTTAACAAAGAGAGGTTATCGTTGTCATCATAGAGAGTGAAGTCATTATGGTAACCCAGGTATTGTATGTATTGCTTTAATAGTCCCAGTCCGAAGGAGTGGAAGGTTGTGGCAGTAAGTTTTTTGAGCGGTTCTCCTGTCACTTCTCTTATTCTCTCTGCCATCTCCTTTGCTGCCTTGTTGGTGAAGGTGAGGGCAAGTATCTCATCCTCCCTTATTCCCTTCTCGAGCATTGAAGCAATACGGTAGGTGATCATTCTTGTCTTGCCGCTTCCGGCTCCTGCAATAATCAGCTCCGGTCCGTCAGAGACAGACGCAGCTTTACACTGTTCGGGGTTAAGTAATTTGGCTAAATCTAATGACACAGACGGTAGAGTCTCACAAAGTGTTATTATGGTCAATCGGCTTTTTTTACAATTATCGCATCAAAGGGACACATTTCGTGACAACAGTAGCATCTTATGCATTTCTCTGTGTTGATTGTAACAATGCCGTCTTCAAGTTTCAGAGCACAGGCAGGGCAGATTTTAACGCATTTCAGACATCTTTTGCACTTTTCATGGTTGAAGACCGGACAAGGCCGTGAGCGTGTGCTTCTTCTTTCCGAGTGCTTCTGGAGGTATGGAAGAATCAATGCAGAGAAGAGTGATCTTTTCTTTACCGGAACCCGTCTGAAATCCTTTATTACGATATCGTCGGGATTCAAGAGAGGATAGAGGGCATCAGTGCATCCTTTCGTCTCCCTTTCTGCAACAAAGAGTATGGGGATATCCTTGGGGTTATATCCCATTATGACAGCCTCGGCTCTGTCAAGGGCGATGGCACTGGAAGAACCAAGGAGAAGACCAGTCTGTCTCGGTGTCCCATTGGCGGGTCCGGCTCCCTCCATCGAAATAATTCCGTCCATCACCGAATACTCCGGAACATGCGTGCTGTAGATATCGAGGATGACCCGTGCAAATGCAAGTGGGGATGGTGCTTTGAGATGCATAGGGC
Source organism: Faecalibacterium sp. CAG:74 (assembly GCA_963638045.1). Classification (GTDB taxonomy): domain Bacteria; phylum Spirochaetota; class Spirochaetia; order Sphaerochaetales; family Sphaerochaetaceae; genus Ornithospirochaeta. Next base: position 4,091 of record CAVHPV010000023.1, read on the forward strand.
TCTTATTAAGGCCGGGAACTGTTCCGAACATGTTTTTCACGCATCCGGTTGCTCCCATAAGCTGGTGTGTCTTCATTTTTGCAACAGAGAAGACCAAATCAACATCTTCTAGATAATGTGTCTGTGGCACTTTGAATCCCATACTCAGGGTATGGATCATGGGGTCGATGGAAAAGTCGACCCATTCAACTCCCTCCTCCTCACATACTTCATATATGCCACAGGTCCTTGCCTTGAAACCGGCTCCCGGTAGCCCGGGAGAGTCACCGACAATTATCCTGCCGGCTTCCTTTTCCTTCAATATTGAGATAATGGCTTTGACTACAATGGGATTGGTTGTAATATGCTTCTCTTGAGGTGCATCCGAGAGTACGTTAGGCTTGATGAGAATATACTTTCCCTTGCAATTAGGAAAATCAGAGTTGACTACAATCCTATCAAGTGCAGATTTGACAGATTCAAAATCATATTTTGAGCATTCTGTTATAGCGACTCTGGGTTTATTCATTCTTCTTTTTCCTTATGAGGCAGGAATACATCGGCCCTAGTCCGGCAGCTCTATCCGGGAGGATTATGGCTCCGTATTCCCTGCTTTCCTGATTATCATCAAGCCTTTGAATTATTTCAATTTCCTCCGGATGTCTTGTAACAAGTTTCCTTATCACATCCTCATTTTCCCCGCTGTTGATTGAACAGGTTGAGTAAAGTATGTATCCTCCTTCCTTTACTGCCATGAGGGCGCTCGAGAGCATTGCATATTGGCTTATCGCAAGTCTTTTGGGTCTGGAGGGAGACCAGAGAGAGAGGTACTTCTCATCATTTATGACATGGCGCTCGCTTGAACATGGCGCATCAAGGAGTATTGCATCATATTCATTCTTTTCGTAGAGTCCCCAGCTTTCGGCATTATAACCGGTAATCCTTATTTCAACGCTCCCGGAAGGAAGACATTGCGTGAATACATCATGCATCCTGCGCCTTCTCTCGGGAGATCTGTCATTTGAGACAAGTAGCCCATCACCTTCGAGTGCAAGTGCAAGCACAAGGCTCTTTCCTCCCGGGGCGGCACACATGTCTAGGACATGGTCAGAAGGTTTCACAGGAAGAAGGGAAGCTGTGATGAGGGATGATAAGTCCATGTAGTAAGGCATCACCAGTCCTTCCGGTGATACCTTCTCTTCATATTGCTTAAGGAGTGCTTGTCTGAGAGACGGCCAGCGTTCCTCATAGAGCGCCGAGTAATATTCTTCGAATCTCTCATTTCCGTGATTCTTATTCCTGCTCATTACATAAACCATACACAGATCATCGTAGAGACAATGATTCCGATTATCATACCCCAGAGAACCTGAAGCTTGGTGTGTCCAACCAGTGTCTTCAGGTGTTCTTCCTGGAAGGCATCCTTACTGAACATGTCGGAGAGAACTTTTGACCATCTGTTGAGTGTCTGGGCCTGCTTGCCGGTCTCAAGGCGGACATTTGTCGCATCATTGAAGACAATTAGTGCAAAGAGCAAAGCGAAGACAAAGATTGTTGAGCCGTATCCTTCCATGAGTCCTATTGCATTGGCAAGCGCCGCCACACTGCTTGAGTGGCTGGAAGGCATACCACCGTTCGTGGTGAACGGCCGAAATGAGAAATGATGATTTATCCTGGCTTCAAAGAAACACTTTGCCAGCTGTGCCATTCCCATTGAAACGATGACAGACCAGAAAACAGGATTAAGAAAGAGGATATTGCTCATGTTGACAGATTTTAACAATCTAATCTGATTGTGGCTATAGCCCGGATATATTGTTTCACCTTCATGTAAATTGTAAAATGGAGACATGAAATATGATACTGTGATAATCGGTTCGGGACCTGGCGGAATATTCACCACCTATGAACTTATAAACCTCAGGCCGGAAGAGAAAATAGCGATAATCGAATGCGGTAATCCTCTTGAAAAGAGAAAGTGCCCGATAGACGGAATCAGGGTGAAAAGCTGTATACACTGTCCGACCTGTGCAATCATGAATGGCTTTGGTGGAGCAGGTGCATTTTCCGACGGCAAATACAATATAACAAACGAATTCGGCGGTAACCTTCACGAGTATGTTGGTAAGGATGAAGCCATAAGGCTTATGAAGTATGTTGATGAGATCAACTGTCGCTACGGCGGGGAAAAGACGAAACTTTATTCAACTGTTGCATCTTCAAATTTCAAGAGAGAATGCCTCCGTAACGGACTCCATCTTCTTGATGCTGAGGTGCGCCACCTGGGAACAGATATAAACTATGAGGTGCTTACAAATATTTTTGCGTACCTTGAAGACAAAGTTGACTTCTATTTCCTCACCAGGGCGGAGAAGGTCGAGAAAACAGAGACGGGTTACCGTATCATAACGGACAGGGGAGATTTTGAGGCAAAGCGGTGTGTCATAAGCGTCGGCCGCAGCGGAAGCAAATGGATGGAGAGTGTCTCCAGGGACCTCGGAATCGAGACCCGGTCCAACCGTGTCGATATCGGGGTACGGGTTGAGCTCCCGTCATTGATTTTCAATCACATTACAGATGAGCTCTACGAGAGCAAGATAGTCTACAAGACGGAGAAATATCAGGACAGAGTACGTACATTCTGCATGAACCCCAAAGGTGCTGTCGTGACGGAAAATACCAACGGTATTGTGACTGTGAACGGCCACAGTTATGAGGACAAGGCAAAGCAGACTGACAATACAAACTTCGCACTTCTTGTCTCAAAGCATTTTACGGAACCTTTCAATGACTCCAACAGCTACGGAGAGTCTATTGCCCGGCTTTCGAATATGCTTGGAGGCGGTGTCATTGTCCAGCGATTCGGGGACCTTATCAGGGGACAGCGGTCAACTGACAAGAGAATCGAGAAGGCATTCATTACGCCGACGCTGAAGGCTACTGCGGGAGACCTTTCGCTTGTAATACCGAAGAGGATACTTGATGGCATCATCGAGATGATATATGCCCTCGACAAGATTGCACCCGGCACTGCCGGTGATGATACTCTTCTCTATGGTGTAGAGGTCAAGTTCTACAACATGGAGGTCGCCATAGACAGTAACCTCGAGACTGTGCATAAGGGGCTCTTTGTTATAGGTGATTGCTCGGGAGTGACACACTCTTTGTCGCATGCTTCTGCAAGTGGTATCCATATTGCACGTTATATTGCTGAAAACGAAAAGAATTGAAGAGGAAGAAAATCTCCCCATTGTGTTTCTTTAAATAGTAATTTTTTATGATTTTCCCTTTATCTTGTACGCCTCTTTGGGGTAAATTATCACAAAGGCGGAAAAATATGGGAAAGACATTATGCTATAAAATACTATCTTCTCACCTTCTGAAGGGAACACTGGAGAAGGGGAAGGAAATAGAAGTCAGGGTTGACCAGACTCTGACGCAGGACGCAACAGGGACCATGGCATACTTACAGTTCGAGGCTCTCGGACTGGATAGAGTGAAGACGGAACTCTCCGTGAGCTATGTTGACCACAATACCATCCAGGTCGGGTTCGAGAATTTTGATGACCATGAGTACCTGAGGACGGTTGCTGCTAAAAAGGGTGTTATATACTCGCGCTGCGGCAACGGAATCTGCCACCAGGTGCACCTGGAGAGATTTGCCTCTCCGGGAAAGACTCTTATCGGAAGCGATTCACATACTCCTACAGCTGGAGGTGTCGGATCTTTTGCCTTCGGAGCCGGTGGATTGGATGTCGCACTTGCGATGGCCGGTGTGGGCTTCTCGATGATTACCCCACGTGTTGTAAAAATTGAACTCAAAGGGAAACTTAACCCGTTCGTGACGGCCAAGGACATTATCCTGAAGGTCCTTGGGCACTATGGTGTAAATGGTAATGTGAACACTGTCTTCGAGTATACAGGGGAAGGCGTAAAGACTCTCTCGGTTCCGGAAAGAGCAACAATCACGAACATGGGCGCCGAGTGTGGTGTCACGACATCGCTCTTCCCGTCCGATGAGGTTACAAGGGATTTTCTCGTTAAACAGAAGAGGGAGAAGGACTTTGTTCCTCTTTCTGCAGATGAGGATGCCGTCTATGATGATGAGTTTGAGATAGACTTAACCTCTCTTGAGCCGCTCTGTGCAGCTCCGCATTCTCCGGGAAATATAAGGAAGGTAAGTGAACTTGAGGGAATGAAGGTGAATCAGGTTCTTGTCGGTTCATGTACAAACTCATCCTATTATGATTTGAGAAAGGTCGCGGCGATACTTAAAGGAAAGAAGGTTTCGGACAGTGTTTCCTTCGGGGTTGCACCGGGAAGCAGGGCAGTTCTGGAGACCATCACAGAAGACGGTACTCTTCTTACTCTTCTAGAGGCTGGAGCAAGGATCCTTGAATCTGCATGCGGCTTCTGTATCGGCAACCACCAGTCTCCGGGAACAGACGGAGTTTCCCTTCGTACTAGCAACCGTAACTTTGAGGGCCGCAGCGGAACAAAGAGTGCTCAGGTCTATCTTGTCTCTCCGGAGACTGCTGCCTATTCTGCCATCACCGGTGTCATAAGTGACCCCAGAAAGTGCACTGTCGACCTAACCGGGATAGATTCCTCAAAAGCACAGAGTGTTGATGACTCGATGTTCATCTTCCCCGGCGAGTCGTCCGAGAAGATAAAGAGGGGACCGAATATCGGAGAGCCACCGGCAAACACAGCACTGGAAAACACAATCAAAGGTTCTTTGTGGCTGAAAGTTGGTGACAAGATTACGACAGACCACATAATGCCGGCAGGACAGTATTTGAAGTACAGATCGAATATTCCGAAGTATGCCCAGTTCGTGTTTCTTCCTGTCGACCCGGATTTCTCTTCCCGTGCACTTGAGAAGAAGAAAGAGGGAGAGGGCGGATTCATCGTTGCGGGTTCATCCTACGGCCAGGGCTCAAGCCGTGAGCACGCGGCAATATGTCCGATGTACCTGGGTGTGAAGGCTGTGATAGCAAAATCAATAGAGAGAATACATCAGGCTAATCTCTGTAATTTCGGTATACTTCCTCTGGTATTTGACAATCCCTCAGACTATGAGCAGATAGCACAGGGAGATAAACTTACCCTTTGTGATATCTTCTCATCCCTTGAGACGGGAAAGTTCATACTCAAGGATGAGACCAAAGGGATAGAGATTCCTCTTACACTTTTTGCATCCAATGTACAAAAGGAGATGCTTAAAAAAGGCGGAAGACTTAACCAGATCAGGGAGGAAATAAGATGATAGAGATGAAGACACCTCTTGTCGAGATTGACGGCGACGAGATGACAAGAATCATATGGAAGATGATTAAGGATGAACTTATTCTTCCTTATATAGACCTTAAAACAGAATATTATGATCTGGGGCTGGAAAACCGTGACAGAACAGATGATACAGTTACTGTTGAAAGCGCAGAGGCAATCAAAAGACTTGGAGTCGGAGTCAAGTGTGCTACCATCACCCCTAATGAACAGAGAATGAGTGAATATAAGCTCAAAAAGAAGTGGAAGAGTCCTAACGGGACAATAAGGGCTGCTCTTGACGGAACTGTCTTCCGCACTCCAATCACAACCCCCTCCATCGAACCTGTAGTGAAAAACTGGAAGGAGCCTATCACAATCGCACGTCACGCCTATGGTGATATCTACAGAGCACAGGAGATGCGGATAACAGGAAAAGGAAAAGCGGAAATCGTCTTTACTCCGGAAGGAACGACAGAGGAGATACGCCAGACTGTCTATGACTTTGAGTGTGGGGGTGTCCTCATGGGACAGTACAACAAGGATTCATCCATCTCTTCTTTTGCCCGTTCATGTTTCAATTATGCTTTGTCGACCGGACAGGACCTCTGGTTCAGTGCTAAGGATACGATAAGCAAGAAATATGATGAGACATTCAAGCTCACATTCGAGGATATATACAATAGGGAGTTCAAAGAGAAGTTCGAGGAGAAGGGAATCACTTACTTCTATACCCTCATAGATGATGCGGTGGCACGTGTTATCAGGAGCCGTGGGGGATTTATATGGGCACTCAAGAATTATGACGGGGATGTGATGTCTGACATGGTATCTACTGCATTCGGCTCCCTTGCCATGATGACCAGTGTGCTTGTATCTCCTGACGGGAAGTATGAGTACGAAGCTGCTCATGGTACTGTGACAAAACACTACTACAAATATCTTAAAGGTGAAGAGACTTCCACAAACTCAATGGCAACACTCTATGCCTGGACGGGTGCACTTAGAAAGAGGGGGGAGCTTGACAGCATTCCTGCTCTTATCGCGTGGGCTGATGATATGGAGAAGGCTGCCATAGAGACTATCGAGAACGGATTTATGACAAAGGATCTTGCATCCCTGGTCGAAAACGGAGTGACGAAGAGCGGAAAGAGCGTGAGCGTCCTTAACACCCTGGACTTTATAAAGGCAATCAGGGCGACATACGAGCAAAAATAGAGATGAATGGTGCCGGGATTTCTGGCACCACGATTTTATCAACCTGTAGGGATGAAAGCTGAACTGGATCCGAGTGGCACAATTATCATCCCTGACTATGTCTCAGACACTTCATGATTATTTCGATAATCGCCTCGGCAGTCGTTTTCCAGCCATTCTTTTATGATTCCCAAATATTCCGTCAATGAAGAAATGAACATGGTATTTTCTTTCTTCTATTCTACAATGTTCCTCACCCAGATACGTTTTTTCACGAGTATTATTCCGATTATACACTTTATGATGTCAGTTGATTGGACTATAAGGTAAATCCAGACAACAGAGAGGGAAGTGAACCTACTGATGATAAAGCCTGTGGGGAGGCCTACAAACCAGAGGAAGGCTGAGTCGAAGATAATCGTGATGATGACTCTTCCTCCCGAGCGGAGTGTGAAGTAGGTTGCATTCTTAAGTGCAAAGAGCGGAAGGCATACAGCTTCTGCAATGATGAGCTCTGTTGCGATTCTTCTTGCTGCCGCATTTGTGTTGTAGAGGAGCGGGAAGAACTCGGAGAGAACAACCATTAAAAGGGCTGCTATTGTCCCGACTGTGACAGAGAAGACAATGAGCTTACGGTCTGTGTCGACTGCCTCCTCAACCCTTCCGGCTCCGAGACGCTGTCCGACAATGATCGATATCGCAGAGCCGACTGCCATGAACGATACATTGAATATGTTGAGAAGTACCGATGATATGTTGTATCCTGCAACGGCATTGAGGCCACGTGTCGAGTAGCATTGCACAAGGAGTGTCATTCCCAGTGACCACATTGTCTCATTGATGATCAGCGGGAATGCCGCCTTCATTATTGAAACAAAGCTCTCCTTCGGGATGATTATCGTATCATAGAGTCCTGTGAAGAAAGGATATTTGTCCTTTCTACTATGTGAGACGGCTACGATTATGCCGGCTTCAACGTAACGGCTCAGCACAGTTGCAATTGCTGCACCGACAACACCAAGCTCCGGGAAGCCGAACTTGCCATAGATCAAAAAATAGTTGAAAAGAAGATTGGTGAGTATTGCCCATATCCCGGCTTTCATCGGGAGAACGGTTTCTCCACTTTCCCTGAGTGTGGAAGCATAGATTTGGCTGACTGTGAAGGCAGGAAGACCAAAGAGCATTGTGACGACATAGCTCTCTCCCGCACGGAGAGTGGCATCTATGTCACCTCCGTCTGCAGTGCCTGTGAGGAATAATGAGATCAACTCTTTCTTCCAGAAGATAAGAATGAGAGTCGCAAGAACAGTTGATATAAATCCAAGTATAATCTTGAAACGTATTGTAATCTTAATTCCCTCATCATCCTTTTTCCCGAAGTACTGGGCACCATATATCCCGCCACCTGAGACAACGCCGAAGATGACGAGGTTGAAGACGAAGAGCAGCTGGTTGGCAATGCTGACGCCACTCATTTGCTCTGTCCCGATTCTCCCGACCATGATGTTGTCGAGAAGGGAGACGAAGTTGGTGAAACCGTTCTGTATCATAATGGGAAGAGCTATCGCAATTACCATCGAATAGAAGGCTTTATCACCTATGTATTTGTGTTTCTGATTAGACATACGCCAAGAATTCTATGGTAAATATCAGATAAAGGGAATATCATCTGGGTATGGATAAAGTAAGACTCGGAAAAACAGGAATAACAGTTTGCAAGAACGGTTTCGGTGCTCTTCCCATCCAGCGTCTCAGCACTGAGGATGCTGTCTATCTTGTGAGGAAGGCTTATGACAATGGAGTTAATTTCTTTGACACTGCACGTGCCTACTCGGACAGTGAGCATAAGCTCTCCATAGCCCTGGAAGGCATAAGAGATAAGGTTTATGTAGCAACAAAGACTGCATCCGTCACACTTGAAGGTGTGAAGAATGACCTTGAGACATCACTCAGGACACTCAATACTGATTATATTGATATCTACCAATTCCATAATCCATCATTCCTTCCAGACAGGGAGAGTGATATCTACAGATATCTTCTCGAAGCAAAGAGGGAAGGAAAGATCAGACATATAGGGATAACAAACCATCGTCTCGATGTTGCTTTGAGTGCAATAGAGAGTGGACTCTACGAGACCCTCCAGTTCCCCTTCTCGTATATTTCCGGTGATAAGGAACTTGAACTTGTGAGAAAGTGCCGTGAATACGATATGGGCTTTATTGCAATGAAAGGTCTCTCCGGGGGGCTCCTTACCAACAGCAGAGCATGCTATGCCTTCATGGCTCAATTTGACAACGTCCTTCCTATTTGGGGAGTCCAGAGGGAGAGGGAGCTTGATGAGTGGTTGGGATATAACACAAATCCGCCTCATATGACAGATGAACTGAGGGCGGTAATTGAAAATGACCGCAAGGAACTTTCAGGAGAATTCTGCCGCGGGTGCGGGTATTGTCTTCCCTGTCCGAAGGGAATACAGATTAACCAATGTGCACGTATGGTTCAGCTTATAAGGCGCTCTCCATCCGAGACACAGCTTAATGCCGAGGGAAGGGCCATGATGGCGAAAATAAAGGAATGTGTCAGATGTGGACAGTGCATGAAGAAGTGTCCTTATTCACTTCCTGTCCCGGATCTACTGCAGAAGAATCTTCGTGACTATGAGGATATTCTCTCCGGACGCACAGAGGTGAGGGTGACGACGGACGCAAGAAGGTGAAGATAATCTGTACAATTTTGTTACAGATGACTGGAAATTAATTCTCCACTCTGTCAGAATCGGTGGGGTTGGAGAATTAAAATGGCTCATGAAAAAAAGAGCTCCTTTTCGGGCTCTATCGGTTTTGTGTTGGCATCCGCGGGAAGTGCGGTCGGGCTTGGGAACATATGGCGTTTCCCATATCTTGCTGCAGAAGGGGGAGGCGGTGTCTTCCTCCTGACATATATTATCCTGGCTCTTACATTCGGCTTTACACTTCTTACTACAGAAATTGCCATCGGTCGCAGGACAAGAAAGAGCTCCATAGGTGCATTCGCTGCTATTTCGAAAAAGTGGAAGTTTGTGGGATACCTCTCATTCATCATCCCTGCGATCATCATCACATATTATGTGGTGATCGGCGGTTGGATTACAAAGTACATTGTCACCTATGTAACTGGACACGGAAATGATGCCGCTGAGAGCTCATTCTTCTCATCTTTCATTTCATCCCCGGTAGAGAGCATCATCTACATGCTTATCTTCTTTTTCCTGACTTCCCTCATTGTATACAAAGGAGTGGAGAAGGGAATTGAAAAGTCATCCTCTTACATTATGCCATGCCTTTTCATTCTTATTCTCATCATTGCAATATATTCCCTTACTCTTAAAGTTGAGGATAACGGCTCTGTCAGGACGGGGCTTGAAGGCTTTGTTCATTATGTTGTCCCGTCATTTGAAGGAATGACAGTGGAGCGTTTTTTTGAGGTACTCTTTTCGGCAATGGGGCAGCTCTTCTATTCCTTATCCGTTGCAATGGGCATCATGATAACCTACGGCTCATATGTAAAGGATGACGTGAACATCCCATCATCCCTCAGCCAGATAGAGTTTTTCGACACTGCTGTGGCATTTCTTGCCGGCATGATGATCATCCCCGCTGTCTATGTATTCTACGGTATGGAGGGAATGACAGCAGGGCCGAGCCTCATATTCGTCTCTCTTCCGAGAATATTCCAATCCATGGGGATAATCGGGCAGATTATCGGGGGAATGTTCTTCCTGATGGTTCTTTTTGCTGCTCTCACGAGTTCGGTTTCAATTCTTGAGACAATTGTCGCCAACTCAATGGAAGTCTTCAAAATTGAAAGGAAGAAGGCTTGTGTGATTATTTCCTTGATTGCTGCTGTTGCTGCTGTCGTGATTTCCCTCGGATACAGCCTCTTCTATTTTGAGGCGAAGCTTCCGAACGGTTCGACCGGGCAGCTCCTCGATATTGCCGACTATGTCTCGAACAGCATTCTTATGCCTATTGTGGCTATATCGACATGTATTCTTGTTGGATGGGGCGTCGGACCGGAGTGGATTGTAAACGAGGTTGAGAAGAACAATACTGTCTTCAGACGCAAACGACTTTATACCGTGATGGTAAAGTTCATTGCTCCTGTAATGCTGATTGTACTCTTTTTACAGAGTATCGGGCTCTTCAATTTTTTATGAAATCATAGGCGAGGCGGGGAGTTTTCTCTCCGTCTCTTATGTAATAAACAACTCCGCAATAATTAAAGCCGTATTTTTCAAAGAGGTGTCTCATTGTTTTGTTGTCAGAGTGTGTGTCACACCTCAGGTAGTCTGTCCTCTCCAGTGCCCAGTCCCAGATAAGCTTCGCCATTCCTTTTATCTTTCCTGAAGAAGCAACCCTGTGCACAACACCATACCCTCTCTCTTCTCTCCAGCTTCCGTCTATCTCGCTGTAGGCGCTCTCCGGTGATAGTGAGAATACAAATGTTGCAACTGTCTCTCCTGTGTCATCTGTGATGACATAGAGTTGACTTTCTCTTATATCCTCTTCTGCATCATTGAGAGATGGATAGTTATTACTCCATTGGTCTGGATTACCGCTTTTATACATGTAAGCGCGAGCTGTGTCATAGAGTCCGAGAATCGATGGAACATCTTTTCTCTCTGCCTTTCTTATTGTCATAAGGAGATCACTTCCCCGTAGTGTGATAGTGTATATGCCCAGTCAATCATCGGGGCAAGTGTTTTCTGAATGGTATTGTCGAAACCGGGAGAATTTATTGCGTATACCTTTTCAAACGGCGTTCTGAGTGCTGCTCTGAGGCCGTTCGGTGCATCCTCAAAGCAAATGGCATCCTCTCCAGCCACTCCGGCAGTGGAAAGAGCAAGGCGGAAGATATCCGGTTCCGGCTTCGAGGGCAGGTCATATCTTCCGGCGATTATGTACTCCGGGGGAAAAAGTGAGACGAGACCCAGATTATTCATATACCATTCCATGTTGGCTTTCGGAGCGGAGGAGGCGATGAGTGCCTTTATGCCGTCTCCTTTCAGTTGTTTAATAAATGTGACAGCATCCTTTTCAAGTGAGAGCCCTCTCTCTTTACAGAGACGGAGGTATATTTTCTCCTTTTCCTCTCCAACCTTTTCAAGAAAGGAGATATCCCTCTTCCCGACAATCTTCTCGGCACAGAGGATGTCAGTCATCCCCATCATCGAATCGTACTCCTCATTGGTGAAGAGTCTTCCCCTGTACTTTAATGATATTTCATTCCAGGCGTCTCTGTTCTCATCATAGTCAAAGAAAAGGGTGCCGTTGAAGTCGAATACGACTGCCTCAGCGGTTTTCAATTGGAACCACCTCTCTTTCAGGGAAACCTGTATAGACCTGTCTGGGGCGTCCGATCTTCATGTATTCGTCATGTCTCCATTCAAGCCAATGGGCTATCCATCCCGGGAGCCTTCCCATTGCGAAGAGGACAGTGTAGAGATTGGCCGGAATTCCCAGCATCCTGAATGTGATTCCCGTATAGAAATCGACATTGGGGTAGAGATGACGTTCTACAAAGTATTCGTCATGTGTAGCCTTTTCTTCCAGCTCCATTGCTATGTCGAGCAATGTGTCGTGCTGGTGTGTTGAATTCATGACTTCCAGACAGATCTTCTTTGCTATTTTTGCCCGCGGGTCGAATGTCTTGTATACCCTGTGGCCGAACCCTGAAAGACGGAATGTGTCATTCTTGTCTTTTGCCCTTCTTATGACCTCATCTATCGAAAGATTGTCATTCTTGATTTTCGAGAGCATGTTCATGACTGCCATGTTTGCTCCTCCGTGTCTGGGGCCCCAGAGGGCACAGCAGCCAGCAGCGACACTTGCATATAGATTGGCCTCACTGGACCCTACGAGCCTGACAGCTGTTGTCGAGCAGTTCTGTTCGTGGTCTGCGTGGATAATCAAGAGCTGGTTGAGCGCCTTTACATGCACCGGATTCGGTGTGTAATTGTTGACCGATGTATGGAACATCATGTTAAGGAAGTTCTCACAATACGAGTATTCATATTTAGGCTCGAGGAATTCTGTTCCCTCCATTTGTCTGTATGTATAAGCTGCTATTGTTCTCATCTTTGAGAGAAGTCTTGTCACAGTGAGGTCTATATTCTCCTCCGGGTCTCTCTCTTCAAGTTCCGGATAGAAGGCAGAGAGTGAGGCAACCATGGCAACAAGTATACTCATCGGGTGTGCATCCGACGGATATCCTCTGAGAAACTCCTTCATATTCACATGGAGAAGGGAATGCCTGTTCAGAAGCTGCTGGTAGCGCTGCCTTTCCTCGAGGGTAGGGAGATAACCTTTCACCATGAGGAAGGCAACCTCGATGAAGTCGCATTTTTCCACAAGATCCTCGATGGAATAGCCTCTGTACCTCAAAATTCCCCTTTCACCGTCAACAAAACAGATGGATGACATGCATGAGCCGGTGTTCATGAATCCCGGATCGTAGGTTATGTAGCCCGTCTCCTTCCTCAGCTTCGATATGTCGAGTGATTTTCCCCCCATATTGTCTTCAATGACATCGAGTTTCAATTCAGTCCCGTCACCAAGGATAAGTCTGGCTTTCTCTTTATCTACCGTCATGTCTTCCTCCTAAAAACAACTTCATCAAAAATAATTAATTGAGTATTATAAACACAAATAGAAGTGAGGTTCAAATGGAAGAGATCAGAATAAGTGATGAAGAAATTGTTGATATGGCTGACTTCTTCAAGGTTTTCGGAGACCCGACAAGACTCAGGATTCTCTTCTATCTCTGGCAGAATGAGGAAGTAGGGGTAAGTGCGATAAGCGAGAACCTGTCCATCAGCCAGAGTGCAGTCTCCCAGCAGCTTAAGCTCCTCAGAGCCTCGAGGCTGGTAAGGTTCAGAAAGGACGGAAGAAATATTCTCTACAGACTTTCAGATGACCACATAACGAAGATACTTCAGCTCGGACTCGAGCACTATGACGAGCTACTCGGTTAGTTTTTTGATTATCATATTCAAAGGAAGTCCCACTACAGTTGTCCAGTCTCCGTCAATCCTCTCTATGAGGGCATATCCTGTCTTCTGAAGCCTGTAGCCGCCTGCAGCACCATTCCACTCATCTGTTGAAAGATATGAGAGTATCTCGTTTTCATTGAGGTTTCTGAAGACTACATCTGCCTTGTCACAGAATACTGTTGTTTCTTCAGATAGGGGTGAGTATATTGTGCATCCTGTGTAAACCGTCTGTCTTTTGCCGCTCAGAAAGGAGAGCATCCTATATGCATCAGAGCGTGATTTAGGCTTTCCAAGCAATATTCCGTCTATGGAGACAAGTGTATCAGCAGAAAAGGCAAAGAGTGTTTTATCAAATGCATCAGACTTCAGATATGCTTCCATCTTCACTTTGGCATTCTTCAGCATTGCTTCTTCTATTGTGTAGCCTTCTGTGGATTCATCTGCACCTGGAGTGAAGGGGATCACGCTTATCCCGCAATCCTCGAGCAGCTTTCTGCGGTTCAGGGAAGAGGAGGCGAGGACAACCTCTTTTAGCAGCCTCCCTAGTTCCAGCTGTTCTTTTGAGGGCTCTTTTATCTTATCCATTAAGAAGCTCCTCTCTTTCCTCCTCCTTCATCAGCCATTCCTCTTCGAGTGTCTCCTTCTCTTTTTCCTTTCTTTCCTTTTCTTCAAGGACCGCTCTTATTTTTGAAGCAATGGAATATACTTCAACTTTTCCTGACTCTTCTTCGAGTGCTTTGATTTCTTCCTCGAGTTTCTCTATCTTCGAGTTTATGGCATCCAGCTCCCTTGAAAGGGAATTGATTTTGTTCTTTCTTGCCTTGTTCTCCTCATATGTTGAAGGTGACTTTGCCTCTGCTGAGGGTTTTTCTTTCTCTCTCTTTACAGCCCATTGAGCCTCTTTTTCTTCTAGTTTACGTTCAAAGTAATCCCAATCGCCGTCGAAGAAAATCGGTCCTTCGTCCGAGATGTAGAGAATTCTGGTTGCAAGGTTTTTTATAAAGTGCTTGTCGTGAGAGACAAAAACCACTGTTCCCTCATATTTTTGGATTGCTTCAAGCAGCATGTCCTTTGAGCCTATGTCAAGATGGTTTGTTGGTTCATCAAGAAGCAGCAGGTTTGATGGATGGATGAGAATCTTTAATAGAGCAAGTCGTGATTTCTCGCCTCCGGAGAGCACTTTCACCTTCTTGAAGACATCATCATCACTAAAAAGAAAACAGCCCAAGAGATTTCTCAGCCTCGGCTGATCGGATGTAAGTGCAACAGTTTCAAGCTCCTCTATGAGGTTGTTGTCATCTGTGAGGCTTTTCTCGGTGTCCTGTGCAAAGTATCCTTTTATGACACCGTTACCCTCTTTGACACTGCCTGTATAAGCACCATCAACGCCGGCAAGAATCCTTAAAAGTGTTGATTTGCCCTTGCCGTTGCGACCTGTGATGGCAAGTCGCTCCCCCTTTTTGACCAGGAATGAAAAATCTGTGTAGATATGGTTGTTGCCATAGGCTTTGGAGAGATTTTCCACCTTCAATACCTCATTGGCAGAATGAGGGCAGTCAGGGAACGTGAAGTGAAGTTTTCTCAGGTGCCCCGGAACATCGATGATATCCAACTTGTCAAGCATTTTGACTCTTGACTGCACCTGCTTGGCCTTTGTTGCCTTATAGCGGAACCGTTCTATAAACTCCTCTGTCCTTTCTATCTCCTCCTGCTGCTTCTCGGCTTTTTTTCTTAGTGTTTCAATCTCCGTCTCTCTTGTTTCAAGGTATTTGGAATAGTTGCCGCTGTAGCGAGAGAGTTTACCCGAGAACAGTTCATAGACTTCGCTTACAAGGTCATCGAGGAATTCCTGGTCATGGGAGACAATCATCAGGCCCCCGCTGAAACCTTTGAGATAACCTTCAAGCCATGTCAAGGCTTCGATATCGAGATAGTTGGTAGGCTCATCGAGAAAGAGGAAATCCGGATTTTCGACAAGAATACGGGCAAGTGCCACACGCATCTGATAGCCACCGGAGAATTCCCCCGAAGGGCGGGAAAAATCACTTTGTGTGAATCCGAGGCCCTGGAGTATTGTCTCTATTCTGGATTTACGGTCATAGTACCCGGAGTCGAGCAGAGTGTCATGGATTTCGCTTATTCTTTCTGCGGCGTGAATGGCATCTGCTCCGCCTTGTTCTGCCTTACGACCTTCTTCTTCAAGTTCCTCAAGAAGGGAAGAAAAACGCGAGTAGCCTTCCTCCGCTATCGAGTATATGTCTTTGTCTCCTAGTACTACATCCGATTGCTCAAGATATGAAAACCGGCATCCCTTTGTGACTGATAGTGATATGCTGTCAGGTGTTATCCTCCCCGTTAGAGCCTTAAGTAGAGTTGTTTTTCCTGAGCCGTTTGCTCCCGAGAGGCATGCACGGGTCTTTTCGTTCATGTTGAATTGTATATCTTTAAGGATTTCTCTCTCTCCGAACGAGAGCTTGAGCTCTTTCAATTGCAGGTTCTTCACATATAACTCCTCAGAAAGTTTACCCCGATTGACCTCTTTGAGGAAGTGGGAAATTTTGGGTTGAACCTCACTTCCAATTGTTTTAAAATTTTCTTTGGAGTTTGATGTGATTTGCCTTACTTTATCCGGGCCTGCAATTGAAGATAATCTGAAAGAGTTCAAGGAAAACAGACAATACATAGATATATGTGAGCTGAGATTGGATCTTCTTTCCCCTGAGGAACAGAAGAAGGCATCCTCATTCCCGTCCCTTGTTGACCTTCCGGTAATTCTCACGTGTCGCCGCACCCAGGATGGTGGCAGGTGCAATATGACGGAGCGTAACAGGCGCTCTTTGATGATAGCTACTCTCTCAGGTGGTGATTTTTCTTATGTCGACATCGAGGATGACGTCAAGAAGAACGATGTGGAGGAGATTGCACGGAAAAAGGGAGTACGGATTATACGGTCATATCATGACTTCGAGAAAGTTCCTGAAGATATCTTCTCTCATCTTATGGCTCTTTCGAGGCGTGGAGACATAGCGAAGATAGCTGTGACACCTCACTCGGTTAGTGATGTCATGACACTCTTCAGAATCAACGATGAACTTAAGGACATTGAAAAAATTGTCATAGGAATGGGAGACTGGGGAGTCTGTACAAGAGTCCTCTACAGGAAAATGGGCTCCATCCTCACTTTCGGTTCATCTGTCTCGAAGGAGGGTATTGCTCCCGGCATGATAAGCGTCAGGGACCTCAAAGAACTCTACCGCTCCGACAGGGTGAATGATCGTACCGGGATATACGGGATAGTGGGAAATCCTGTTATGCATTCACTCTCCCCCCAGATACAGAATCCCGGTTTTGCCGCCATAAACTACAACGCAATATATTGTCCGTTCCCTGCTGATTCCATCCGCTCATTCATGATGCTCGCAGAGTTGCTCAGGATGAGGGGCTTTTCTGTGACAGTCCCATATAAAGTGGATGTATTGAAGTACCTGGGAAATATTACCAGGGAAGTCAAGCAAATCGGGTCATGCAATACAGTAATCAGGGTTCCCAATATGTGGAAGGGGACCAACACGGATTACTATGGCTTTCTCTCCCCGATTGAGGGCGATATAGAGAGTGGAAGAATAAAGAGCGCTCTTGTCATCGGGGCCGGTGGTGCAGCCGATGCCATTGTATGGGCACTTGCGGGAAGGGGAGTCAGAGTAACTGTTCTCAACCGTACTCTTGACAGGGCTAGAAGACTCGCCGCAAAGTTCAATGCACAATATGACAGTCTCGATAACTATAAGAAATATGAGGGAACGGCGGATCTTATCGTCCAGGCGACAAAGGTCGGACTTGGGAGTACAAAGGATAACCCTGTCCCTGATTTCAAGTTTACAGGCTCCGAGATAGCCTACGATATCGTATACAAACCTCATAAGACAGCTTTCCTTAAGGCTGCAGAGGAAAAGGGGTGCACTCTTCACTATGGTATTGAGATGCTCCTTAGTCAGGGGAAACTCCAATTTGAGAGCTTTACCGGATATCACTACCCGAAGGGGCTTGAGCCGTTTCAGAAGTGACAAAGAAGGGAACCTCTGTCACCTTCCATATCTTCGAGATAGCAATTTCTCCCTTGTCCGTAATAAGTTTATCTCCTTCAGCTGAAAACGGCTTGAGAAGGAGAGAAGTGTTATCCGGATATAAGATGTAGATTTTGTTTCCATTTCTTATTGCCGCCATGATAACTGACCTCTTTTTCTGGTAATCCAGACCATCTGTGAAGAGGAATCTATCCTTTTCATTTCCTCCGAAGAAAAGATGTGATGAGGCAAGAATCCTTTCAAAAGGATTTTCAATGGATTTGAGCAGCGCTCGGTAGACTTCACCATCAAAGGGTATCTCACGTTTTACCGGGATTTTCATATTCTTTCCAAGCGGATGGAAGCCGGGTGAATGTTTTCTGCCTTCATTGAGTTCCGGTCCCCGGACTATCCCGGGCGTACTTATTCCGTATTCCTCAAGTTGTCGTCTTATATCATCGATGTGGAAGGAGTCAACAATGTAGATACCCTCGGTAAGAGTTTCTGTAACATAGTCACTCAATGGAGCCATGCTGAAAAGGGGCGCTAGTCTTGGCTCCACCTTGAGAAGAGTGCAATTGGTGATTCTTATCTGGCTGTACTCCCGCTCCCAGCTTTCTATCTGACTTAAAAGGGAGTTTGGTAGACCATAGGATGAGTACCGTGTAAGTATAGATATGATGTCAGAGGACGTGAGGTTGAGGTCGAATGCCTTTCTTATAGACTCACGGGTTATGAGCCACCTGGATGTGTTTCCGTCGTAGCTCACCGGAGAGGCTACAAGATAGATGTCACAATCATCATTTCCAGGGTAAGTCAGTGTCATGTCTGAGGAGAGGGAGAATCCTGGCGCTGGAGAGGATGTCATGTCATATGATGTATACAGCCCGTTTTCTTCATATATGATGCCGTAGTTTATTGCATCTTCAGCATCAAAGTTGACGGAAGAATAAGCATATACCGCGTCCCTTATACGTCCTGCATCCTCTATTCTGAGACCGTTGAGGGAGGAAAGAATGAAGAGAGCTCTTTTGGCATTCTCTGCATCTACACCCTTTGTTGCCGAGATGATGTAGCTTAATCTGTCCTGGGTGGAGAGAGCCATGAAGTCACGTGCTGCCTCCAGGTTGACGGCTCTGTCTTTCCTGAAGAGGCCGAGCTCTTTCATTCCCAATCCGATCTGTGCATTAACAGCCTTTATTTCAGGCTGGGGAATATAAGGGAAAAATGCTCCTGTATCTCCCTTTAAGCCGGAAAGAATAAAGGCAAAGAGCAATGACGGATAACGCCGCGGGGTAATATCACCTCTTCCGAAGAACGGGAAAAGAGATTCGATTTTCTCTCCTTTCTTTGTGACGACACCTCCTTTTGTGATTCCCAGTTCCTCAAGGAGGGGGTCCTGGATGCCGTTAAGAATGGATTTTGTAATGCGAAGGGTAATATCATCATCAAGAAGTGCAAGCATTCTATCCATTATTCAAGCCTCTCGATTGAATAACTGTATCCCTGTTCTGCAAGGAATTTCTGACGTTTACTGTTTATCTCTTCTTCTACTGTAAATTCACTGATAAGTACATAAAAGTGTGAGTCTTTCTCTTTGGGACGCAATATCCTTCCAAGTCTCTGAGCTTCCTCCTGTCTGGAGCCGAAGGAGCCTGAAATCTCGATAGCAACTGATGCATCAGGAAGGTCAACGGCATAGTTTGCGACCTTGCTCACGATCAACACCTTTATTTTACCAGAGCGAAAATCATCATAGAGCTCATCTCTCTTTCTGTTGCTGGTGGATCCTGTGATAAGCGGAAAGCCGAACTTGTCTTTGAAGTACTCAAGCTGTCCGAGATATTGTCCGATAATTAGAATCTGCTCTCCGTCGTGGCGTTTCAGGAGTTTTTCCGTCACGTCAAGTTTCTTCCTGTTCTGTGCTGCTATTCTGTATTTCTCAGCCCGGGAGGCCAGGGCATACGGGATTTCATCATTCTTTTCAAGAGGAATCTTCACTTCAATGCATAACGCTTTTGCAATATATCCTTTCGTCTCAAGCTCAACCCAGGGGATGTCGATACGCTTGGGACCTACAAGCGTGAAGACTTCATCCTCCTTTCCGTCCTCCCTTATGAGTGTTGCTGTAAGTCCAAGTCTGTGTATGGCCTGGATTTCTGCTGTTATTGCAAATACGGGAGCAGGAAGCATATGTACTTCATCATATATCACAAGGCCCCAGTCATTACTTTTAAATAGACTGAAGTTCGGCCATTCTTTTTCCTCTGTTCCATCCTCATTCTTTTTTACGGTACTGTAAACAAGAACTTGGTAAGTACAGATGGTCACATTCTTTATGTCCTTTGTCTGACCCGTATACTCCCCGATATCATCATCCGTGAGGCTGCTCTTGTCCTTTATCTCTCTTATCCATTGGTGTACGGCAGTAACATTTGGACAGAGTATGAGGGTCTTTGTCTTGAGAGCCTCCATCACGCTGAGTCCCACTATAGTCTTACCGCTTCCGCACGGGAGGACAACAGTACCGTAGCCACCCTGTGAGAGAAAAGCGTCCCGACTCTCTCTCTGGTAGTCTCTGAGAGTAACGCTATCATTTAGTGTGATATTGATTGGTCCGCCTTTTTTCAAAGAAATTGAGTCGATTACCGGGTAGCCCTTTTTTATAAGGATGGCTTTGATTCTTCCACGCCAGAGGAAGTCGAAGAGGAATGCCTCCTCATTGTCCTGTGGCCTGAGATATTTTTTGAGAGATGTATCACTCTTCAGGAGTGTGTAGAGAAGGGACATTTTTACATAGAGGATATATGACGAGTCATCATATTCCTCCATTATGAGATTGCCATAGCGGGATGCAGTGTCGGAGATGAAGAAGAGGACCCTCGGGTCAATATCGAAGCGGGACCACTTTCTCAAGCTGGATATGATGTCATTTTCATCATAACCGAGACTTATTGCATTCCATATTGAGAGCTGAGTCAACTCATAAGTGTGGATATGTTCCGGACTTTTTATGAGGGAAGAGAATCTTGTTATCTCCTTCCTGCAACTGTTATAGCTTGGCGAATGCACGTCAAGAAGCATCGTCCTGTCACTTTGGACCATCAGGGGTTTGTCAGAAACTGTCATATTTATAAGCCCTGTTTATAAGAAGAGAGTCAAGGATAACAGCACTTGCCATAGCTTCCACTACAACAACGGCACGTGGTCCTATGCACGGGTCGTGGCGTCCGGAAACTGAAAGTAGTGTCTCCTCAAAGCTGTCTGTAATTGTTCTCTGTTCCTTTCTTATTGAAGGTGTCGGCTTGAAGTAAGACTTAAAGACGATTTCGTCTCCGTTGCTGATACCTCCGAGAATTCCTCCAGCATTATTTGTGAGGAATTCCGGTTTCCCGTCTTTCATGACAATTTCGTCATTGTTTACGCTTCCTCTCGCCGATGAGGATGAGAATCCGGATCCGATCTCAAAGCCTTTGACTCCGCCTAGTGAGAAGATCGCATGGGAAAGCAGGGCATCAAGCTTGTCGAATGCCGGCTCTCCAAGTCCGGACGGGACGTTTTTAATGTGGCACTCCACTATGCTTCCGACTGAGTCCCCGTCTATTCCTGCTTTTCTGATCTCTTCCTCCATGAGAGCTGTCTCGTCACATTCAGGTGCATACAGCGGGGCCATGAACGGCGGTGTCCAGAGATAGTTATGGGCTTTTATCTTGCCGACTCCCACAAGGCCGGCATCAATTTCTATGCCTTCTCTTTTAAGTGCCATCTTACAAAATGCACCTGCAATTACTCTTGCTACTGTCTCACGCCCGCTGCTCCTTCCTCCTCCGCGATAGTCCCTTATGCCATATTTTGCACTGTATGTGAAGTCTGCGTGTCCCGGACGGAAGGTATGTTCAAGAGAAGAGTAGTCACTGCTCCTCTGGTTAGTGTTATGTACTATGATGGCGATTGGAGCACCTGTGGTGAAACCGTTGAAAACTCCGCTGAGTATTGTATACTCATCAGCTTCCTTCCTCTGTGTTGTGATATTGCTCTTGCCGGGTGAACGGCGTGCGAGCATTGTGGTAAGGATTTCTTCATCAACTTTGATGCGTGAGGGAAAACCGTCAAGCACAACGCCGAGTGCATTACCATGAGATTCTCCGAAAGTAGTGAAAGTGAATAAGCGTCCGAATGTATTACCCGACATAGCCATTCTCCTTGAGAGATGTGATTATCATATCTAGCTTGCTTTCCTTGTCATCATATCCACCGAGGTCAATTATAAGGTCGGCTCTCTTTCTGTAAATAGCATCTCTCCTTACATAGAGTTCATGAAACGAGCCTTCAACATTATCCTTTTCAAGAAACGGAGGGATCCCGTCTTTAAGGATGCGGGGTAGGATGAGACTTTCCTCCCTCCAGAGGTAGATAAGTACGATGCTTTTCTCTCTTTTTATGCTGTCGAGAAGAGCATTGTTGTCAGAGGCACCCCCTCCGAGTGAGAGTACATACGGGGCCACAGCTCTCTCTCTGAGGGCAGTGAATGCTTCATTTTCTTCTTTACGAAAGCTGTCACTGCCGTATGTAATGTAATACTTACGTATGCTTTCTGTGCCGGTTCTCTCCAGAATAAGCTTATCGAGATCATAGCATTCAAGTCCCAGCCTTCTTGCAACAAGAGCACTGTAGAGGGACTTCCCCGAATGTTTGATACCGGCAAAGAAGAGAGAGTTTTTCATAAAAGATGATTATACATCAAAACAGTATTAACTCAAAGAAGAGAGAATCTCTTTTTTTAATATTTCTCACTGGGAAATGTGTATTGTGGGATATTCACGTCTTTAGCGCTGTTACGGACTATCTCCTTCTTTTCCTTCTTTTCCCTTCTGTTCTGCCTGGCCTCCATGGCGGAGAGGAACTTCGCTTCATTGTATGTTGAGCGTGATTCCTCAACATACTTGTTGTATTCTCTGTTTGTCTTGAGTGCATAATGGAACGAGATTACCATTGCATACCACAGAATGGAGAGTGAGAGAGGAAGGGTGGATGTGAATGTCAGGGGATAAGCCTCCTCCGACGAACCGTATTGCAGAAGTAAGCTGAGATTCTGATAGAAGAGTATGAGCGAGATGAATACCGGGATTATCCAATAAAGTCTTCCCTGCCGTGTAAGAGCGAACCTTATACAAGCCAGGGTGGCAAGAAAGGCAATTAGAACTGCAAAGAGCGGGATAATTATATTTAGCACATTTTTCTCCTCTGATAGTATTATATAAACAGTTTAGGAGAAGAAGAAGTGGAAAAACTTGAAAATAAGATAACACAGGAAGACTTGCAGAAAAGGGCGAAAGAGAGAAGAGAGGACATCAGGGGCTCCTATTTTCGTGACACCACCGCCATAATCCACAGCTCCGCATTCAGGAGACTTAAACATAAAACTCAGGTGTTCTATGCGCCTTCGAATGACCATATATGCACAAGAATGGAGCATGTCCTTCATGTTGCCTCCATAGCTTCCACTATCTGCCGCCCGCTTGGTCTGGACACAGAGCTTGCCTGGGCAATCGGAATGGGCCATGACCTTGGACATACCCCGTTCGGGCACACGGGGGAGAGGATAATATCGGAATTTTCAAAGAGAAGAGGACTGGGAGAATTCGAACATGAAGTGAACTCCCTCAGAGTCGTTGATTTTCTCTCCAATAATGGTAACGGTCTCAATCTCACTTATGCTGTAAGAGACGGCATTGTATCACATAATGGCGAGGCGCTGTCGAAGAGAATACAGCCGACAAATACAATAAAGGATCTTTCGTCAATAACATCCCGTAAGGGACTTGTCCCCTCAACCTATGAGGGCGTCATAGTACGTTTTTCCGATTCCATTGCATATCTTGGGCGTGACTTTGAGGATGCGGCAAGGCTCGGAATCATCAATGAGGATGAACTACCTGATATCGTAAAGGACAGAATCGGAATCAATAACTCACAGATTATCAACTCCCTCATAGGGGATTTGATTGATACTGCCTCGGAGAGGAATGGAATAGGTTTCTCCGATAGTATCTATGACGCTGTCAGAGCTTTCAGCGACTTCAACTATGAGCATATATATCGAAGCAGGATTCTTGATGGATACTCACGCTACTTTTATCGTGTGCTGTCGCTTATAACAGACTATCTTGAATCAATTTATGATGCATTTGCACTTGAAGAAAGCTGTTATATAGAGGAGAGGAACATGCTTGCAGCAGGTTTCTATAACCATATCAAGGAAATGCGTGATGTGTATATCACCAAGGAAGGATCTGACAAGCGCATGATCATGGACTATGTGGCAGGGATGACAGATAATTTTGCCTTGGATTCTGCAAACGAAATCCTCAAGCCGGAGCATCTTAATGACGAGATAGATCAGAGCCAGACGGGAAAGTGGTTTGACAGAAGAAAGAATCAATGAGTGAGTTCCTCAATCTCATTGATGAACTGGTCGAGAGTGTCAAAGGCACGGTAGACTGCGGCAAACCGTACATAGGCCACTGGACTCATCTTATATAGATGCCTGAGCGTAGCCTCTCCGATTTCCCTGCTTGAAATCTGATTTCGGTTGCTCTGTGCAATTGCATACACTTCATCCTCGATTTCCCTGATTGTCTGGTCGATTGCATCCTGGCTTATGGGAAGCTTTTCCGTGCATGTGAGGATACCTCTTTCGACTTTGGCCATCTCGAATGTCTGGTGAGACCCGTTCTTCTTTATGACGATGATAGGTTTTCGCTCGATATGCTCATAGCTCGTGAAACGGTAGCCACATTCCAGACAGAGACGTCTGCGCCTTATGGAGGTGCCGTCTTTGTTGGATCTTGACTCCAATACCTTATCGTGATCTTTTCCACATTTAGGACAATTCATTGCTCTATTATATTTTTATAATCAAACAATATAAATGTTAATTGTGAGTGTTTTATTGCATTTTCTGCTTGTTTATGTTTAAAATATAACATAACGTTAGTAAAATAACACAGGAGTAGGCTATGGCAAGTTCAGTTGCGTTCTATGTCAAGGAAATCATCAACCGCAGTCCGTTTATCTCAGAGATGCTTATCCAGGAGGTAATATCATATTCGAATCTTGCCGTATTCATCAAACCGAAGGTTGAAGCACTCTACGGCTCAGAGGTGTCTTCTGCAAGCATAGTAATGGCAATAAGACGTTATACGCAGGATCTCAAGAAGCTCAATCACATCGAGAAAAAGTCAAACAAGATAGACTATGAGATATCGATGAAGACTAATATCTATGACGTGAACATAAGGCGTTCATCTTCCTTCATAAATAATATAGGTACCCTTTACGGCATGATAAAACAGGACAACGGGGATTTTATAAACATTTCAATCGGTGAGTATGAGACGGTTGTCACAATCTCTGATAAGTATAAATCCCTGCTTGATGCACTCCTTGTCGGAGAGACCGTCATAAACAGGGAGGAGGATATGGTGGCCCTTACTATATCATTCAAGGGAAACAATTTTCTTGAGACTCCCGGAATCACATATCTTGCAACAAGAAAACTTGCATGGGAGAATATCAACATCTATGAGATAGTCTCAACGCTCAATGTGCTGACTTTTATAATAAAGAAACGTGATTCCCTCCAGGCATATGGGGTTCTACAGGCATTCTTCGATGAGGAGCTGTAACATAATCACCGGAAAGAAGGGTGAGGGTAAGACAACCCGGATACTCAAACTAAGCTCAGAAACTCCATCTCCTCTCGGCTTTGTGACCATTCATAGGGGGGAAGAGTATTTTCTTAAAAATCTTGAGACAGGGGAGGAGTCTCTCCTTTTCTCCCGTACTTTCCCATTCAGCAATAGGTGGAAGGGATGGAGGGTGAATTTTCCACTCTTTGACAGGGTATATGAGCGTATGCTCAGCGTTGATTGTGGTAAGGTGTTCCTTGATGAATGCGGTCGCCTTGAGATGGAAGGCTTAGGCTACAGCAATACAATCAGGCTCCTATTTGAGAGGAATGTTGACCTTTACATCACACTCAGGAGTTCTTTTCTTGATGAATTTGTAAAGACCTTCTCAATTGTGGATTATTTCATCATTCCCATTGAGAGGTGGACAGATTGTGACTAACTTCTCAATTGTCTTTCTGTAACCGCCATATGTTATAGTGGGGCATCTTCTTCTTGAGAGAAAATCTTGAGAGTATGAGAGTGGTTCAAGCCGGGGGGTATAGAGGTCCATCCCGAGGCTTTTGATAATTGCATGTGCTCCGGCATAATCCCATATATAGCACGGCTCGTTGATGCTTGCCGTGATATTGCAAAAGAGAGCGGGGGAGAGAATCTGGAGTATCTGGGAACCGAATATCCTGATTTTCCCGCCATATGAT
>CAVHPV010000024.1:0-29324 GCA_963638045.1 Faecalibacterium sp. CAG:74
CACACATGGCTAAAACTATCAATATTTGTATATGTTATTTACGGGCAGTTCCTTACGCTACACAATAGGATAACCATATTAATCTGAAATTTGAGTTATAATTTCCCTTGAAGCTTTTCTTTTCCTCATTGTATTCAAGAGGTATTATTAAACAACGAGGCAAAAATAATCCACCGGAGAACCGGTGGAAAGAAACTTCATTTTTTCTTGTTCTTAGCCATGAGCCTTTGTACAAGCTTCACTAACTCGACAATAGGGATGACAAGAATTGCAAGAATCATTGCGATGCTGTATTCCCTGAAACCTACAGGGGTAAAACCGAATGCCATAGCAACAGGCGGGATTTCAAGTACTGCCGTGGTGAGGATAAGTGAGCCGATCATTGCACCCCAGAGAACTTTGTTCTGGCTCTTGAGCGTGAAGATGCTCTTACGCTGGGAACGCATATTGAATGCGTGGAAAATTTCACACATGCTCATTGTCAGGAAGGCCATCGTCATTCCATGGTCACTCACTCCGTGTGGAATGACGAAATGCCCCTCTTCGACGGAGGCACCGACAATGTATGAGATGATTGTCAATGCAGTCACGAGAATTCCCTGGTAGATGATGTCCCCGAGAAGTCCGCCTGCAAAGATGCCGTCATCAGATGAACGAGGCGGGCGGTCCATTATGTCCTCCTCTCCCTCTTCAAGACCGAGGGCAAAGGCAGGGAAGCAATCCGTCACAAGATTGATAAAGAGAAGATGAACCGGGTTGAGAAGGGTGAAGCCCATGATGGTGGCTGTAAACACTCCGAGAACCTCACTCATGTTTGACCCAAGGAGGAACTGGATAGCCTTTCGGATGTTGTCATAAATTCTTCTTCCTTCTCCGACAGCTGAGACGATTGTCGCAAAGTTGTCATCTGCAAGAACCATGTCTGCAACATTTTTCGTAACATCGGTTCCTGTAATTCCCATTCCCACTCCTATATCGGCACTCTTGATGGAAGGTGCATCGTTTACTCCGTCACCGGTCATGGCCGTAATGGATCCATTCTTCTTCCAAGCCGTTACAATACGTGTCTTATGCTCCGGCTGTACACGTACATACACTCCGTAGTGTTCTATGCTCTTTGCAAGTTTTTCATCGCTCAGCTTCTCTATCTCTGCACCGGTAATAGCCTCGTCGGCATTCTTTATAATTCCAAGTTCTTTTGCAATTGCAACTGCAGTATCCTTATGGTCGCCGGTTATCATGATCGGCCTAATGCCGGCTCTCCGGCATTCATCGATTGCTGCCTTGACTTCAGGTCTTACCGGGTCAATCATACCGCATAGTCCGAGGAAGACGAGGTCCTTCTCGAGATACTCCGGTTCATCACTCTCCGGCCTTTCCTTCCAGTCACGCTCAGCACATGCCAGGACTCTGAGAGCTTTGTCTGCCATGGCCTTATTCTGGGTCATAATTTCCTTTCTCTTTGTGTCTGTAAGTGGTTTTACTTCTCCGTTCTCCATGTAGTAGTCACATCTTGCAATGATAACGTCAGGGCCGCCTTTTGTGTATTGGATAAAACCATCGGGTAGGACATGAACTGTACTCATCATCTTTCTTGATGAGTCGAACGGAGCTTCATCTATACGCGGCTGTGCCTTCTCGAGATCCTGTTTTTTCAATCCTATGGAGTATGCGTAGTTTACAAGGGCACACTCGGTAGGCTCACCTTCTGCTTTGTTCTCACTGTTGAGAACGGCATCAGAGCAGAGTGCCATGGCGGTGGCGACAGCGTCTCTATCTCCTGTCGAGTCGACGACTGTCATTCTGTTCTGTGTAAGTGTTCCTGTCTTGTCTGAGCATATGACCTGTGTACAGCCGAGAGTTTCGACTGCCGTGAGTTTTCTTATCACAGCATTGTGCTGACTCATTTTCGTCACACCAATAGAGAGAACTACAGTAACAACTGTGGCAAGGCCTTCCGGAATGGCTGCGACGGCAAGAGAGACAGCGACCATGAATGTATTGAGTATTACTGTCAGTGTCTGTCCGCTCTCTGTAAGTTCCCCACGTGCCATAAAGAGATTGAAAAGAAAAATGAATACACAGATCACGAGGAC
The DNA here is from genome assembly GCA_963638045.1 of Faecalibacterium sp. CAG:74. Lineage (GTDB taxonomy): Bacteria > Spirochaetota > Spirochaetia > Sphaerochaetales > Sphaerochaetaceae > Ornithospirochaeta. Next base: position 2,097 of record CAVHPV010000024.1, read on the forward strand.
CATCTTGGAGAGCATTCTTCCAAGTTCATCAAGTTTTTTCTGCAGTGGAGTCTCCTCGCTTGCAGTGTCAGAGAGGGCACCGGCTATCTTTCCCATCTCCGTTGTCATTCCTGTATTTGTTATGACTGCCTTACCCCTGCCATAGACTACGGTGGAGCCCATGTAGCACATGTTCTTTCTGTCTCCAAGCGGGACAAGACCGTCCTTCTTTTCTTCAATGATATCAACAGTTTTGTTGACCGGTACGCTTTCCCCTGTGAGTGCTGCTTCTTCAATCTTGAGAGAAGCACATTCGATGATTCTTCCGTCAGCAGGAACAGCGTCACCTGCTTCCAGTATTACGATGTCTCCAGTCACAAGGTCTGAGGAGTGGAGAGAACATTGCTTTTTGTCCCTAATCACCTTACATGTTGCCGCAGTCATTGTCTGCAGGGCTTCTATTGCCGCCTCTGCCTTGCTCTCCTGTACGACTCCGAGTATGGCATTGAGTAGTACTACAGCGATAATGATTATCACCTCTGTCCATTCGCCATCACCGGAAACCATGCCGGTTACGGCACTGACTGCTGCTGCTATCATGAGGATAATCAGCATCGGGTCTTTGAGCTGCTCGATAAAACGCTGGATTATGCTTGGCTTCTCAGCTTCCTTGAGTTTGTTCGGCCCGTATTCGGCCATTCGTTTTTCTGCCTCTGCAGTAGAGAGACCTTCCTGGGTGCTCTTTACGCTTTCAAGTGAGTCTTTGACTGACAGAGAATACAATTCTTTCATATCTTCTCCCCTTGTAAATACAGGGCCAGATTCAAGCCCTTACTTTCAGTTTATATAATAACCGGTTAAGAAATAGTTAAGATTGCAGATAATCGAATCTGTATCCGACTCCTAACTCATTTGTGATGAACCATTTTTCACCTATTCCAACACCGAATTTCTTTCTTATATTAGCCATATTGACCTGAAGTTTTTTTATGCTCCCCTCATCGGACTGCCCCCAGACTTCCCTGATGATGGAAGAGTAGGTCCTCATCTTTCCAGGGCTTTCTGTAAGGACTGTAAGGATGTTGTACTCTGTCTGTGTCAGCCTTATTTCTTTTTTGTTGTAGAATATCTGGCGTGCATTGTAATTGATGGCTAGTGGCCCCTGCATAAAGAGGCCGTCAGGCAACTTGCCTCTCTCTGCTCTGTGCTGATTCGTTCTCAGGAGGACTCTGAGCCTGGCAAGGAGTTCCGGGGATGAGAACGGCTTTGTGACATAGTCATTTGCCCCTCTGTCAAGAGCATCGACCTTATCGCTGTCATCTACACGTGCGGAGAGTATGAGGATTGGGGTGAGGTGTTCCGTCCTTATTTTGTCAATGACTTTCGTTCCGTCTCCGTCAGGAAGTCCCAGATCAAGAATCACAAGATCCGGAGAGTGAGAGAGGAAGAGGAGAATCCCCTCACTGCAACTGGAAGCAGTTATCACCTGATAGGAATTGCTCTCAAGGAGGGTTACTTTCACTTGTGATATCTTTTTATCATCTTCGACTAGAAGTATCTTGTTCTTATTATTCGACACTTTTATCCCTCTCGAGCATAAAGGTAAAGAAAGCTCCTTTATCTTTGTTGTTTCCTGCTTTTATTGTACCCCCGTGGGCTTTGATAATAGTCTGGGACACCGACAGCCCGATACCTGAAAAGCGATTATCCCCGGCAGACCAGAAGGATGAAAAGATGACGTCTGTTCTGCCTCCTATTCCGCATCCATCATCAGATACTCTGAAAATGGCATTATTATTATCTGCTGTTACCGAGAGTTCTATCATGGTGTGTCCTTCTGCATGGATGGAGGCATTGTCGAGCAGGTTCAACAGCACTTCTTCTATGAGAAGTGCATCGACCTTTATCGTGATGATTTCATCAGGAAGAATAAGATGTACATTCTCTTCCGGGTGGCGTAACCTGAACTTGGTAAGGGCGGAGTTTATGAGCTCATCAACAATTGTTGGAGTTTTCTTTATCTCTATTTCCCCGTCTTCGAGCTTTGTAATCGAGAGCAGATTCTCCACCATCCCCGTAAGCCACTCGGATTCATCTCTTATACTTACGAGCATCACATTTTTCTGTTCCTTTGTCAGATTGGCATTGTCAAGAAGAAGCGATGATGCGCTTTTAATTGTTGTCAATGGAGTTCTTATATCATGTGAGACGGCTCTGAGGAGATTGGCTCGCACCCTCTCCTTCTCGCTCTGTCTCAACTGGCGTTCCTGCTCCTTCTCTTTGGTTACTATTAGGCTTGTGAGAATAGAGACGGACAGCATGATAATTGCAGATATCAGATTCACCGGATTGATAAAATCGAAAGCGAAAAACGGGTAGGTGAAGACATAGTTTATGAGTACAACGCCGATGAAAGATGAAATCACACCCCAGATATATGATGATGTGATGAGTGAGATGAGAAAGACTGCAAAGATGAATATTGTCGATATATGTTCCTCGACATCCCATGAAGAGAACTGGGTAGAGAGTATAAAGGCGACCAGCAACAGCAGAACCATTGTCAGAGAGTCCCTCACCACTCTTGCTACCTTCATATTTTACCTTCGGCCTCAAGTTCAGTTAGTGCCCTGGATGCCAGATGCCACTTCATGCTGGTCTTTCCGTTCTTCACAGGGTAATAAACCCTGCAATGTCCTTTCTTGAACGGAAGTTCGAAGTGCAACCCTATCTTGAGAGTTGCCAGGAAGACATCCTCTATGTCGTCATGCTCCTCAATAGTTTCTCCTTCATAGGTTCCGCAGTAGTCCCATCCGGAGTGGGTGAGCCTCATCGTCCCCCTTCCTACCTTTACATAGTTATCAACTCCGCTTCTGTCTATTCCGTACTCGACTTCCTCCTCAAGTTTGAAGTCCTCTTTTTCTGCCTCCTTCTTCATTTCATCAAGTTGCCAGTTGTACCATGAAACATAGTCAGTAAAGAGATTTTTGTTCTTTACGTTCCAATTGAAGTGGAAGGTATCGTCAAGGGTTGCCTTTGCGCCACAAGTGGAACAACTTACTGTGTTTCCTGAACTTGAAAGCGTGAATTCACTTTTGCAGCACGGACACTTGTAGAACATAGTGTCAAAGCCCTCAAGCTTATCATCCCCTTTGACGTGGATGTCATACTTCTTCTGGTATTCATAATCGTTGTAGGAGAGAGAGGAGATGATTCTATCCATTATTTCAGACACGGAGAGTGTCTGTGATTCTTCCTTTGTGATTATGAGGGATGTCGTCACATCTGTCCTTCCCCTGTGGGGGAATAATGACCACTTTGCGTTTCCGAGTCCCGCTCCTTCGATTTTGGAGGCATAGACGGCCGTTTTGAAAACTTTTATGGTCTTTGCAATTGACGGAGAGATGTACCCAAGTGTGCCTGCAGCATAGACTGTACCCTCCGGTGCAATGAAAACGAGAGCATTGTTTTTGTCCAGAGCATAACGGATCTTCTTCATCGATGCCATGTCGGGGGCGAATTGATACTTCGGGATGACACCCATGTGCCTAAGCCAGAAGTTGAGTTTCTTGAACGTGAACCAATGATAGGTACCTACAAAGGTTATGCGTCGTGGCCAGTGTGAGGCTGCCACAAGCTTATAATCCTGGTTGGATGTGTGATTCGAGAGAATAATCGCAGGTCCATGCGGTTTCACACCGCTATAGTGCAGGTTAAAACGTATCTTTATATACAGCTGGTAAATGCCTATCACAATCCAATAAAGAAAGCCACTTGGCTTTCTGACCAGCTTTTCTTTTCTTCTTATTTTCTTATCTTCCATTCTCGGCCTTTCATGAAACAGTGGAAATAAGTTTCCTCATTTCCACTGCTGTCAGATAGTTGATTTGACTTACTTTATGCTTCTTATCAGGGCTGCAAGATCCGAAGCCGCATTCGGAATCGGGATGTATGTTGTGTTGATCAGAAGGTCATAATTATTTCTGTTCCCCCATTCCTGTCCAGTATAGAAGTCATAGTACTTCTTCCTGTTTCTGTCGATTGACTTGATCTGTTTCTCAAGTTCCTTGTCGGTAAGGGTTTCGGCATCCCCTGCCTTCTCTCTGCACCTCTTGATTTTCTCACTCATTTCTGCATAGACAAAAATCCTGAGGGGGGAGAAATCCCTCAATATGTAGTCAGCACAGCGCCCGACTATGATGCAGTCAGACTTCTCAGCCATTTCCTTGATTATGGCTGTCTGTTCCTGGCATACCTTATTTGTCTGATCCATCATTGGTGACATCACCGGGTGGAAGGATCTTACTACATGTATTGGATAACTTGTAATCGGTGAGTGTTCTACAATTGCTCTGACATAGCTTTCACTGAGCTGGGTGCGGGCTGCAATCTCCCTCAATATTTCCTGGTCGTAGTAGGCAAAACCAAGCTCCTCGGAGAGTCTTCGGGCAAGTTCCCTGCCCCCTGATCCGAACTCACGGCCGATAGTGATTATTTTGTTCATATATGCCTCCTAAGAATATTTTATGCCATTCTTTATGGCGAAAACTTCTAATTTTTGTACATTTTACAACAGAAAAGGCTGTAATGTTAGGAAAAAAACAAAAAAAGTAAATTACTTATCTGATAGTTGCCATTATCTCAAGGTTGTGCTAAAAGATATCCGTCCCAATCAGAAACAGGAGGAATTGAATATAAAATGGAAAAAATCAGACAGTATTTTGGATTCGTTCTTTCTGTATCTCTCTTTTAAGTATAAAGACTGTAGAATTATTATTTTGTTCTCTGTAGGCCTGACGGCTCTTTCCCAGGGAGGGAAAAGTGAAAAAAAACAGATTATTGGGATATGCCCATAAAAATATCAAATATTATGTGATTTCTTTCTCCTGTCTCTTTGTTGCAACGGCATTGAGAGTATTGGCTCCAACTTTACTAAGCAGGATAATCGATGAAGTAATAGGACAGAAAAATTATTCTGTCTTTCTCCCGCTTATTGTTGAACTTGCCCTGGCATATATAATTGCCGGACTCCTCGGATATTTCCAGGAGGTTGTCGCCGACTCGATATCAAAAAGAGTGGCATGTGCGCTGAGGCACGACGTTTTTGTGTCGGTTTCAGGTAAGGATGGTGAGTTTTTTGCGTCCCGTACCCCGGCAGATCTTATGAGCCGTACAACAAGTGATACCGATTCAATCGGCTTCATCTTCGGCTTCTGTGGAATCTTTCTAATTGAGATTATCATTCTTGTGCTCTCACAGTTCATTGCCCTTGTGCTTGTCAGTCCGAAATGTGCCGTTGTCCCGCTTGTCTGTCTTCCAGTCATTGCGCTACTTGCTTTTTACAGCGAAAAAAAGGGAGATCGCCTCAGTGACGCCATCTCAGATAAGCGTGCAGATCTCAATGTTGCTGCAAGTGAGGCCATCATGGGGATAAGAACAGTCAAGTCGTTCGGAATGGAAGAAAAGGAGAAGACCCGATTCAGTAATGAGGCATCTCTTTTCAGAAACCTTTCCCGCAGTTTTGACTATCTCTGGGTACATTGGTGTACACCTGAAAGTGTAATTGCCATGATAATGGTTCCTCTCGCCATCCTTATAGGCGGTATCGAGGTCATAAGAGGAGGAATGACACTTGGTAATCTCACGGCAGCCATCCAGTATACCAATGAGCTCAGCTGGCCGATGATGGAGATAGGCTGGCTCTTTGTTGAGATTTCCTCGGCAAGGGCCGGATGGCGTAAGGTAAAGACTATCTTGGACAGGAAACCCTCCATTACGGACGGGGAAATATCTTTTGACACCACAGGTGCTGAAATGAAATTCGAGCATGTCTCGTTTGTCTCCGGCACAAGGGTTCTCCTTGATGATGTTTCATTTGATATAGAACCGGGAAAGACAGTTGCCGTCATGGGTGCTTCCGGCTCGGGAAAGTCTCTTCTGACTTCCCTTGCGGTCAGATTTATAGACCCCACTTCTGGAAAAGTTACAATAAACGGCATTGATCTCAGGGATATGACACTTGAGTCATCTCGCTCCTTCTCTTCCATTGTCACCCAGGATGTCTTCCTCTTTTCTGATACAGTGAAGAACAATATTGCTCTTGGTAATCGTAATTCTTATGACGAGTATGAAGTGAAGGCTGCCGCGGAAAGTGCAGAAGCCTCAGAGTTTATTGATAAGCTTGAAAACGGATGGAATACCATAATCGGGGAGAGGGGAGTCGGCCTCTCCGGCGGACAGAAGCAGAGACTCAGTATTGCACGTGCCTTTATGCGTAAGGCGCAATTGCTGATTCTTGATGATGCAACCTCCGCTCTCGATATGGAAACCGAGCGCGATATCGAGAGAACAATACGCAAAGAGGGTAAAAGGAGCCTTCTCATCACAGCTCACCGCATAAGTGCCGTCAAGAGTGCAGATGAAATAATTGTCCTTGAAAATGGCCGGATTGTCGAAAGGGGGAGGCATGAGGATCTTCTCAGAAAGAAGGGCTTTTATTGGCAGACTTATATAAGTCAGTATCCTGATGAGGAAGAAAGAGCATGAGACAGAATTATAAAAAAGATGAGAATAATGCAAGAGTCAGCAAAGGTGAGACTGTTTCACGTATTCTCAAATATTGCAGTGTATACAAAAAGGAAGTCATTGTTATATCTGTTCTAGCCGTGTTGGGGGCGCTCTCAAAGACGCTTGTGCCCATGTTCACACAGAAAGCCATTGATGATGATATTGCCTCGGGGGATGTGAATGGGCTGGTGATAACTGTTTTTACAGCCATAGCCCTCTCTTTATTCTGGGGAGTGACTACAATCATTCGTGACAGGTTGACGAACAGAATGTCAAATGATGTTGTCTACAGGGCAAGGACGGAGACTTATGCCAATATACTCTCCCTTCCGCTCGGGTTCTTTGACTCAAGGCCTTCCGGACGTATCATAACACGTGTGATAAACGACTGTGACAAACTGAAGGACATAACAAAGAGTCTGACAAGTACTCTGATCCCTTCTCTTGTCTTTCTTGTCTCCATCATGGTGATAATGCTCATGATGAATCCTCTTCTTGCCTTGTCTGCCTTTATAGTCATACCTTTCCTGGTGATATCGACATACCTTATTGTCATCAGGGGATATCATAACTGGGAGACATTCAGAAAGAAGGAGAGCAATTTCACATCTTTTGTTCACGAGGATTATTCCGGAATAAGAGCTATTCAGTCATTTCGTGCGGAAAATGAGACTGAGAAAGAATGCACAAGACTTTTGAGGGAGACTGAAAGCTCATGGATGAAAGCAATAAGACGCTCAGACAGCTTCGGGATCATCATCTATGTCTCACAAGCCCTTGGATACTTCTTCCTCTTCATGTGTGCAATATACTGGATGAGAGAAGGAGAATGCTCTGTTGGAGAAATACTTGCCTTCATAACCTATATAGGATATTTCTGGCAACCTGTAAGGACTCTTGCCTCAATATACAACACCTTGATAAACAATCTCTCTGCTGCAGCAAGAGTATTTGAGATGATGGATGAGAAGAGTGATATCACCGAAAGTGGAGACGCCACAAATCTTAAAGTGGAACATGGTGATATAGAATTCAGGAATGTGACATTCAGTTACCCCGATGATGAGAGTGTAAATATAATAGAGAATCTCTCATTTACTACCAAGGGGGGTGAGACAGTTGCACTTGTGGGACCTACAGGCGCAGGCAAGACAACAATAATCAATCTGCTTGCCCGTTTCTATGACCCTGTTAGTGGAGAAATTCTGATTGATGGCCAGGATATCAGGGGGACCTCCTTCAAAAGTCTGAGAAATACTGTCTCTGTAATGCCCCAAGATTCTGTTTTGTTCAGTGGGACTATAAGAGAGAATCTGCTTTATGGCAAAGAGGTGAGTGAGAAGGAGATGAAGGAGAGGATAGCAGAACTTAATCTAACATCCCTTATCGATTCTCTTCCTGCTGGCTATGATACCCTCATCAAGGATGCTGCACTCTCATCGGGACAGAAGCAGCTTATAGCACTGGCTCGCACTTTGATTGCATCCCCGAAAGTGCTGGTCCTGGATGAAGCTACAAGCAATGTTGACACACGTACCGAGATGATGGTTCAGGAGGGATTGAAAATATTGATGAAGGGAAGAACTTCCTTTATTGTCGCCCACAGACTCAGTACAATAAGAAATGCTGACGAGATATTTGTAGTCGGCAATAAGACCATTATGGAGAAGGGAACACATGAGGAACTGATGAAAATGGAGAATGGTGAATACCGTAAGCTCTACCTTAGTCAGTTCAAGAGTCTTGAGGATTGAGATGAAAGAGAAGAGATGGTGCCCGCTGTACGGTAAATGCGGTGGATGTGAATATGTAAACGAAAGCTATGCTCTTGAGCTGGCGCTCAAAGAGGAGAAAGTGAGAAAGTATGTAGGCCGATTTGGTCGTGTGAACGAGATAATCCCATCCCCGTCCCTTACTCACTTCAGAACAAAAGTCCAGGCTGTTTGTGGCCGGGACAGGGACGGAAGGTTCATCACAGGACAGTACAGGAAGAACACACATAAACTCATTGCGGTCCGCTCTTGCAATCTTGAGGATGGAAAGGCGACTGCCGTTCTCCAGACAATAAGACAGATGGCGACGCGCTTCTCTGTGCAGCCGTATGATGAGGACAGGAAAACCGGTGACCTCAGGCATGTACTTATCAGGGTGTCTCACTCGACAGGGGAGACTCTTGTTGCTCTGGTTACCGCAAGAAGAGATTTTCCGCATAAGGCTGACTTTGTCTCAGCTATTCACCAGAAGAACAGTTTTGTCACCTCTGTTGTGCAGATTGTGAATAATGATGATACGAATATGGTAATAAAAGAGGAGAATGAGGAAATTCTCCTTTACGGTAAAGGATACATAACGGAGAAAATCTGTAATCTTGAGTTTGAAATAAGCACAAAGAGCTTTTTCCAGACTAACCCTGAGCAGACGGAAAACCTTTACCACATTGCAATGAGGATGGCACGCCTTAGAAAAAGTGACAGGGTTCTTGACGCCTATTGCGGAACTGGAACCATTGCCCTTGTCGCAGCTAGTGAGGGAGCCGGCGAAGTAATCGGCGTCGAGAGCAACAGCCGGGCAGTCAGAGATGCCCAGAGGAATGCCGTGAACAACGGTATTGAGAATGTGAAGTTCATAAACATGGATGCGTCAAAGTATTTGAAAGAAGCGAAGAGAAGCGGAGAGAAATTTGATGTTATCTTCCTTGATCCTCCCCGAAGCGGTTCAACTGAGGAGTTCCTTGCCTCTGCAAGCAAGGTTGATGCCGATGGGATAGTCTATATTTCATGTAATCCTGAGACGCTTGGACGTGACCTCAGGTATATGACCAGGTTTACACCTTACCATGTCCTTGAGATACAACCTGTTGATATGTTCCCTGGTACTGACCACGTTGAGACTGTTGTATTGATGTCGAGGGTATGAACACGCTCAATAGTAACATTTTTATATAGGAAGACTTGCTCACAAGCTATCGTTTGAAAATATGAGGCAGACTAACAGGCTCTTTCTTCTCATCAATTCATAGATAGAAGTCAATACAAATATCGTTTAGAAGTGAACACCCCTTTATACGATGAGATAACCTTCCGTTCCAGTGCAGCGGAATATCTTACATATGTTGCCTTAGTCGGAGATCTGAGTGACAGCATTGAAATGCGTTATGAGGATGAGAATATTATATTTGGTTGACACAGAAGATGATGACTGCACTGTATGATGTTTCTGTTCCGGCTATCAACCAGTATTTGAAAAGAATTTTTGATGACGGAGAACTGGTAGAGGATTCAGTTATTAAGAAATACTTAACAACTGCTACTAATGGAAAGTGCTATCAGACGAATCATTACAACCACAACCTCCGTGGGAGGGATCTCTATTGACTCATTTCAGGAGGTGACTATACTCTTTCCCGTTATGAGTGAAATGGCGATTGGAAGGAGATTTAGACACTCCTCTTTTTTTATGGACTTCATCAAGAACAACTTTGTCATGGTGATTGCATTGGTTTTAGCTATAGTTACATCTATCATAATACCACCTGACAAAAGCTATATCGGGTATTTCGACTTCAAGACTCTTACCTGTCTCTTCTGTGTGCTTGCAGTCGTCTCGGCACTGAAAGATATAAACTTCTTCTATCTTATTGCGAGGAAGATAACTCATGTCTTCGGCTCAACCAGGCTGGCCGTGCTTGCCATTGTATATATCACGTTCATCGGCTCGATGCTCATAGCAAACGACATGGCACTTCTGACATTCCTCCCTCTCGGTACTCTTGTCCTTATGACAACAAAGAAGGAGAAGTATCTTCCATTTTGCTTCATCATGCAGAACATAGCTGCCAACCTCGGAGGAATGTTGACTCCGTTCGGAAATCCACAGAATCTCTTCCTCTACTCGAAGTTCAATATCACGAACGGGGAGTTTCTGTCGATTATGGCACCTCCATTTCTCTTCGCAGTTGCTCTGATAACTCTTTCATGCATTGTGTTTGTGAAAAGCGAGAAGATTGAGATAAGCGATGATGAGATAGTCTTCGATAAGAAAAAGGTGGCAGTTCTACTTCTCCTTTTTGCATTCTCCATCATTATTGTTTTCAGGGTTATTCCGTATTACCTGGGACTCATTGTCGTTCCCCTGGTTCTACTTTTTGTTGATAGAAAGGCACTCGGAAAGGTTGACTATCCCCTGTTGCTGACATTCGTCTTCTTCTTTATCTTTGCTGGTAATATGGGGAGGATGGAAGGTGTGAGGACATTCTTCTCCTCATTCCTCGATAAGGACACACTTGTCTTCTCTGCTTTGTCATGCCAGGTTATCAGTAATGTTCCGTCTGCAATACTTCTCTCGCAGTTCACATCCGACTACAGAAATCTCCTTCTGGGGGTGAATATCGGGGGAGTGGGTACCCTGATAGCCAGTCTGGCTTCCCTTATTACATTCAGGGAATACTCACGTCTCTACCCAGAGAAGAAGGGAAAATACCTGGGCGAATTTTCAGCATTAAACTTCAGCTTTCTCTTCCTGCTGATACTTTTTGAAAAGCTTATCGGGTAGGTATTTGTGGTATAATCTGACAAAAGATCAATAATACACCGTTACTTGGATAGTACCGGAATTGTTTTTTAAATAATCACTCCCTGTTTCAATCAAAGTTCCATCAATTCTTCTTCCATCAACTTCTATACCTTTCTTCATACCCTGTGGAACTCTCTGAACAGTTATGTTAAATACAATACCTCTGAAGATTCTCTGGACGGTATACATGGTAATGTGAGAAGGTAAACACGGTTCAATCCTGAGTCCGTCATAGTCAGGTTTTATTCCTAAGATTTCCTGTGTAATTGACAGCAGAGTCCATGCTGAAGTTCCCGTAAGCCAGCTGTTTTTTGCTTCTCCCTGTCTTGGAGAGTCAGGGCTTGCAATCATCTGCGAATACACATAAGGTTCCGTCCTGTGAATCTCTGATATGTCCTCAAGATATGCAGGACAAATTTTTCTGTAGACATTCCAGGCTTCATCTCCATGACCAAGAACAGTCTCTGCACATGTAATCCAGGGATTATTGTGGCAGAAAATTCCGGCATTTTCCTTTACTCCTGGCGGGTAACTTGAAATCTCGCCAAGCTCGAGATGATAGCGTATAAAAGGAGGGTCATTCAATTTGATTCCATACATAGTGTCAAGTCTTCTGTGGACACTTTCCAATGCTGTGGATGCCTGGCCGGTTTCCTTTCCTATGCCGGCCATTACACACATTCCCTGTGGTTCAATAAAGATCTGGGCCTCTTCATTTACACGACTGCCGACTGGTTTTGAGAAAGCATCATATGCTCTTAAAAACCATTGTCCGTCCCACCCTGATTTCAATGTCGCATCAATCATAGCCTGGATATGTTTCTCGCATTCCTCAGCTTCTTCTATAAGCCCGAGCTTTTTGCAAATTCGAGCATATGATGTACCGTATTTCACAAACATGCCGGCAATGAAAACACTTTCTGCAACTGGACCTTCACTTGGCCCTGTAGTTTGGAAACTTTCTCCAGAACTGGATGAGAAGCAATTTAAGTTCAAACAGTCATTCCAGTCTGCTCTGCCGATGAGCGGAAGATTATGTGGGCCAAGATGATTGACAGTAAAGTTGAAAGATTTTCTCAGGTGTTCCATTAAAGGCTTGGAAAGTTCATCCCTGTTATCAAATGGAACACATTCATCTAGGATAGAAAAATCACCTGTTTCTCTTAGATAAGCATCAGTTCCTGCAATAAGCCACAGGGGGTCATCATTGAATCCACTTCCGACAGCAAGATTGCCCCTCTTTGTCAATGGTTGATATTGGTGATAGGCAGATCCGTCTTCAAATTGTGTTGCAGCAATATCTAAAATGCGCTGTCTTGCCCTTTGTGGTATCATATGAACAAAACCGAGAAGATCCTGACATGAGTCCCTAAAACCCATACCTCTGCCCATTCCACTCTCAAAATATGAAGCACTCCTGCTCATGTTAAAAGTGACCATGCACTGGTACTGGTTCCAGATGTTGACCATTCTGTTCAGCTTTTCATCTTCACTTTCAAGGTGAAAATTACCCAGAAGGGTAGCCCAGTATTGGCTTAGCTCTGTGAGTTTTTTGTCAACTTGCTCTTCTGTCTCGAACTGAGACATCATCTGGAGCGCTTTTTCCTTGTTTATAATGCCGGGGCTCTTCCACTTTTTCTCCGCTTCGTTTTCTATATATCCCAAACCAAAGATCACATTGTATTCTTCGCCGGCATCAAGTGAAATAGAGAGTTCGTGGGCTCCACATGGTCTCCATCCATGGGCGATGGAGTTGTGGCAGGAGCCTTCGCATACGGCAGAAGGATTTGACGCACTACCGAATGGTCCGTTGAAAATATCCATATCCGTATCAAAACCGTCAATTTTTTTATTGCACCAAAATACAGAGTAATGGTTTCTCCTTTCTCTATATTCGGTCTTGTGGTAGATGGCAGAACCAACAGTTTCAACTTCCCCTATGCTGTAGTTCCTTTGAAAATTGGTACAATCGTCATTTGCATCCCAGAGACAGAACTCTACAAAACTGAATAGTTTTATGTTTTTGTGTTTATCAGAAAGGTTCCTGATCTTTACATTGTAAAGAAGAACATCATCATCCAGAGGGACAAACATTGTCTGTACGACCTCTATGGAGTTTTTTCTTCCTGTGAAAATACTATAGCCCAGACCGTGGCGGCATTCGTAAAAATCGAGAGGAGTCTTCACTGGCTGCCAGGATGGGTTCCATACAGTTTTCCCGTCTTTGATGTAGAGCCTGAAACCTTCCTGGTCAAGAGGATTATTATTATAACGGTACCGGGTCAGTCGCCTGAGTCGTGCATCCTTATAAAAGGAATAGCCTCCAGCTGTGTTGGAAATCAAAGTAAAAAAGTTTTGACTACCAAGATAATTTATCCATGGAAGTGGTGTGCCGGGGGTTTCAATTACATATTCTTTTCTAATATCGTCAAAATGTCCGAATTTCATTTGTATCTCCAGTTAATTACCATATCCAGCCATTACATCACGAAGATAGAATGCACTGTCTTTCGGGATTCTCTCCTGTGTGGCATAGTCACAGTAAATGATGCCGAAGCGCTTGGTATATCCGAACGTCCATTCGTAATTGTCAATGAAGCTCCAGCAGAAATAGCCCTTTAACGGTATGTTTTCCTTAACAGCCTGAGCACATATTTTAAGATGCTCGGACAAGTATCTGATCCTCTGTTCATCATGAACTCTCATAATGCCGTTATCATCCTTTTCAAGAACATCATCACAGGCTGCCCCGTTTTCCGTTACATATATCGGAATTTCATAGTTTGTATATGATGCTGTCCATCTCAGCAACCTCAGAAAGCCATATGGGGTTATCGGCCAGTGAATGCCACTAGTCACTTCTTCCCATCGCAATGCATACTCTTCATTGAAGATATTTGTGTCTGACCATTGAATTGCGGCCTCGTTATAATAATTGAGACCGATAAAATCAATCTTCTGGCCTATCAAATCCATGTCTCCCTCTTCGATTGGGAAAACCCAGCCTAGTTCCCCAGTTACATATTCCGGATATGATTTTCTGAATAGAGGTTGCATGAAGAGTTCGCTTCTTATAGCTGTATGGTGTGATGTAGCAATTGCATCTTTTGCGTTTTTACTTGCCGGTCTCGGAGTTTCCAGATTATGTGTAATGCCGATTGGTGCCTTAAGCCCTGTTTTTCTGTATTCAGAGACCATTAGACCATGTGCCAGATTTATATAATGTACAGAATTGACAAATTGATTGACATCTCTTATCCCCGGTGCATGTTCGCCGGTCAGATAGCCGAGATATGTTATGCACATTGCCTCATTAATTGTTATCCACATATCAACAAGATCCCCCAGTTTTTCGTATAGGACCTTTGCAAGGTAGGCCAGACTGTAAGCTGTTTTTCTGACATTCCAACCTCCTTCTACCTGTATTTCACTTGGAAGATCCCAGTGATAGATTGTGCAACATGCTTTCATCCCATTCCTGTGGAGTTCAATGCACAGATTCCTGTAATATTGAATAGCTTTATCATTTATTACAGTTCCTCCGTTAGGGAGAACTCTGGACCAGGAAACAGAGAACCTGTAACAATCAAATCCCAGTGAAGACATAAGGTGGACATCCTCTCTGTATCTGTGATACTGGTCTGCAGCAACCATTCCATCCTGATTGGCAAATACGGCCCCCGGCTTCCTTGCAAAATCATCCCATATACAGGAAGTCCTGCCATCTTCCAGTCCGGCACCTTCAACCTGATAGCTGGCAGTTGCAGTTCCGAAAATAAAATCCCCAGGCAGCATATCCCGTGTAAACATTTTCTCTTCTGTCATATGACCTCCCTCAATCTAAGGAAATAAAAAAGTTGACGTCTCTATAAAGCAATGATAACTTAAGTTTGTACACTGTGTAAACAAACTTTGGTTTTTTTGGAAAGAAATCAAGAAAATCAGAAAATAGGGAGTATTAATGCCTGTAGATAATAACGTGTTTCAAAAAAATGCAAATACTTCGCTGGTTGCTAGATTGATCTGGCAAAGAGAAAGTATTTCCCGCGCGGAGATTGCACGCGAGCTTAATCTATACAGATCTACGGTAACAAACATAACATCAAATCTTATAGAGAATGGGGTTATCAGGGAGGGAAAACTCTTTGAATCCACTCAGCAGGGAGGAAGAAAAGCCGTTGAACTTTCAATTAATCCGGATTTCGGATGTGTCTTCGGATTTGATATCCAGCCATCACACTACAGAGCAGTGATTCTTTCCGCGGAGGGGAATGAATTGTGGCGGACAACCGGTTCTTTTGGAACAATTCCCATCGAACAGATGATTGAAAAAACCCTTGAGATAGCATTTAAAGCTCATGAATCAATTAAAACACCTGTTTTATCCATTTGTTTTGCCATTCCCGGCATAGTTGATAACTCATATGGTACGATGGTTACATCATATCCGTTCGGGGTGTCTGATTTGAATATACGCAGGTTGGTATGTGATAAGTATGATTACCCGATATTTGTTGAGAATGATGCCAATGCTGCGGCGTGGCTGGATATAGTACGGAATAATGCTGTTAAAAACGCTTTGAGCATGGTTGCTGATTATCATGAGGAATGTAAGATTAATCCAGAAATTGTAGGTATAGGAGCAGGGTTTGGAATAATCATCAATGGAAAGGTGTTCAGGGGAAGTCACAATGCAGCAGGAGAGTTCAAATCTATATCCTGGAAAGAAGGTATGAATAATCAGAGCGGCCTATCTGAAGAAATTCTGCGTAATACTGTTGATGATCGAAAAAGCCTCGAATTATGGATAGAGGATACGTTCAAATCATTTATACCTGTTCTGTCAATTCTTGATTTCGACAAGGTGATCTTACATGGAAACCCCTTTGAGGATAAAGAATTTGTTTTGGATGTGTTGAACAGACGGGTCCCGGAATTTATGGATTTGGCCGGGGAATATGGAGTTGATGTACTTTTCGATTCATCTGATGAATGTGTAAGCGCAAGTGGAGCAGCAATGATGTGTTTGCATAATCTGTTCAGTGTACCGGATCTGAAGGAAGAGAATTTAAGTGAGAGAATGACTTGGGAAGAAGTAATTGCTCTATCGAAGCAGCAAAGGAGGATGCGAAATGGGTGAGACTTTAGTTGTTAAAGCAGGAAAGATCACGGCTCATGCCGAGGAACGCAGGGCGTATTGGCTCTTTGTTCTTCCGGCATTTGCAATTTATTTGTTTGTAATGGCATTTCCTACCATTTTTGCGGTATATTTGAGCCTTACAAATTACAGTGGCGGACCCCTTTTCGGTGCAAAGAGGAAGCCGATCAGTTTTGTAGGTCTTAAATACTACAAGGCCATGTTTAGCGATGAATACTTCTGGCTTGCATTGAAAAATAATCTCTGGATCGTATTCATTTCGGTTTTCGGCCAGATTCCGCTTGGGTTTTTCATGGCATATCTCATTTTCAGGGGAATGATTAAGGGAAAGGACTTCTTCCAGACTGTGATTTACCTGCCATGCGTTATCTCCACGGTTGTCATAGGCAGACTGTGGAAGGCTATCACAGCACCGAACGGGGTTCTACCGGATATAATCAGAATGTTTAATCCTTCATATGTGGCAGATAATAACTCGCATCCGATGATTCCTGTTCTGTTCGTGATTCTCTGGATGTACACAGGTACTTATCTGATTATCTTTCTGGCCAACTTGCAAAAGATTGACACATCTATAATAGAAGCAGCAAAGATTGATGGAGCTTCTGAATTCCAGGCATTGCGGCACATAATACTTCCGGCACTTTCCGGCGTTATAGTAACCAGCGCCATCCTTGCTATCTCGGGCTCGCTGAAAAGTTTTGACCTGATATATGTGATGACAAGCGGAGGTCCTGCAAAACGGACATATGTCCTTTCAATATATATGTATGATAACGCCTTCAGCGGGGCACCTAACTATCCTCTTGCAAATGCTATTTCGATTGTCATGTGTATCATCAGCTTTATCATGATTGGAATTACTAAAGCTGTTGAAAAGAAGTTCGGAGGGAAAGAATGAGTTATATAAAAGATGATAATTCAATAAAGAGAAAGATTGGGATGGTTGTTACGTACATTGTGCTTATTCTTTTTGCTGTTTTAGCCATTGCCCCTCTTGTCTGGCTTGCCATCAGTTCATTCAAAACTTCCCAGGATTATCAAATGAACCACCTGGGGCTACCTAAGAGGTGGTATTACCAGAACTACATTCAGGCATGGAAAAGAGGACATTTTGGGACATATATACTGAACAGTATTTTCTATACTGCCTGTACAACCATTGCTATATTGCTTTTAAGCTTCATGAGCGGGTTTGCTTTTTCCAAAATTAAAAGAAAAACAACAAAATGGATTTACGGATCATATGTCATTGGTATTTTGATGACATTGCAGAGCATAATGATACCGCTCTTCATTGTTATAAATCTTGTGGGGCTTTACGATACAAAACTAGGTGTTCTTATTCCATATATAGGGATAGGTCTTCCAATGGGTGTTTATCTCTCGACCGAATACATGAAGAGCATTCCAGGAGCTCTTGTTGAATCTGCACGTCTGGACGGGGCCTCTTATTGGAGAATTTTCGTTTCGATTATTGCCCCGATGGCCGTGCCGGTGGGGACGACTATTGCTATTTTACAAATATCCGGAACATGGAATGAATTCATGCTTATAAACATGTTAACCTCAAGCACAAAAAACAAAAGCCTTCCTGTGGGTATCCAAAGCTTTGCCGGCAGTCTCTCAACAGACTATGGAAAGCTTTTTGCCTCACTAATGATCGGCTTGATTCCAATGCTGGTGTTCTATTTGATTTTCAGAAAAGAAATTACTAAAGGAGTGTCTGCCGGTGCAGTAAAGGGATGATTCCCGAAGATAAAGATTCCGGCTCCGGTGGGGCTGGTCTTTGTATTCTAATCCGTCCCCGACAAAAGAAAATTATTTTCCTTGACTTATAAAGGAAGAGTTTTAAAATAAAGATAGTTCAAGCAATGAACAAACTAAAAAAGAGGAAAAAACTATGAAAAAAGGGATTGTTGTTGTTCTTATTGTTTTAATGGCAATAGCAGGGATTTTTGCACAGGGTGCAAAAGAAAGCAAATCTGATAAAGTACAGATCAGAGTCTTGAATTACATTGACATGTCTGAGCCTAACAGTGCTAACGAGATTGAAAAAGTCTGGGACTATTTCGGGGAGCTCCATCCTGAAATAGAAATCATCAGAGAAGATTTGTTTAATGAGCCGTTCCATCAGAAAGTTGAGGCTTATGCTGCACAGGGAAATCTGCCGGACGTGATGTATGCATGGCCGAGTGGAAGATCCACAACTCTTCACACAGGTGATTATCTTTACAACCTTAAGGATCTGCTCAAAAGAGACAACCTCCTTGATTCCTATGGTGCTGCGGCAATGTCTGACCAGGCTGGGAAAACAGACTATATAGGAGAACTCCCGAATGGTATTACGGCGACATCGATGATGTTCGTGAATACTAGAGTCCTCAGAGAGAATGGGCTGGAGATTCCGAAGACTTATAACGACCTGAAGGCTATGGTGCCTGTTCTTAAGGATAAAGGAATTGAAGTTATAAAAATGGATTGCCAGGATGGATGGGTCATGCAGAGCTGTCTCTTCTCTCTTCTTGCCGGAAGATTCGGCGGAGCTGACTGGTATGAGAAGCTTGCTGCAGGCGAGTGGGACTTCGAGGATGATTGGTTCAAGAATGCTCTGTCTGCTCTTGACAATCTCTATAAAGACGGAATTATCAACAGAAACACATTGAGTGTTTCTTACGGTTCAGGAAGAGCCGACTTTGCTGCTGGAAAGAGCGCTTTCTATATCGACGGAGACTGGGCTTGCGCTTCGTTCCAGACCGATACCTCTACCGGCGATGCTCTCTTCAGCCCTGAGGCTCAAGAAACCGATGTTGAGCTGATGAATTTCCCAGCTCTGGACGGGGAAGTCGTTCACGAATCTAATTCCGTTGTTGTCGGAACTGGTTGGGCTATCTCGGCTGACACCGCTGCGGATCCTGCTAAACTTGAAGCTGCATGGACTCTCGTGAAATTCTTGGAAGGCGAGTATGTGCAGTCCTGGAGACTTGAAACAGGAGCTGCTTTCCCGTCGCTGACAACCATCGACGTTGCTGCTTTCTGTGTTGAGAAAAATTTGGAACCTCTTGTAGCTAAGAGAGCTGACTGGTATAACAGAATTGAGGTTTCGACTCCTGTGATCGACGGCGTTCTTGACCCTGCTGTCTACAATGTGATTAATACTGTGCTGGCAGAAATCGGTCTTGGCTCTACTACCGTTGACCAAGGTGCTCAGAAAATAAATGCTGCATGGTATGCATTTTTGGGCAAGTGATAGAATATTCCAATAAAAAATAAAAGGTAGGTGCAAAAGCCTGCCTTTTTTGAGGTGATATGAAGTACATAGACGAACTACTGACTCCACAAATCAAAACTGAAAAAGTCGGGTATACCAGACTGGTTGCTCCAGAAGTAATTGAGCGAGAAAAAGGAAAAAACACAGTCTCAATAACGAAACACTCTGTAGTGGTAAAAGGAAAAGGGGAAGAGGAGATAAGACAGGGACTGAATTACGTAGAACAGCTGAAGATTCTCTTTGAAGGACAAGTACCTGAATGCGAATTTGAATTTTACAGTCCTACCTTTGAATATAGAGGTTTCATGATTGATGTGTGCAGACATTTCATGCCTGTAGATGAAATAAAAAGGATTGTGAATGTGATGAGCCTTATAGGGTATAATTACTTTCATTGGCATTTGACTGATGACCAGGGGTGGCGTTTCAGTGTTGATGGATATCCTGAATTGGAGAGAATATCATCTAAGAGAATAAACCGGGAATATTTTAAAGCAAATTTTACCTATGAGGGCTTGTATTCAGATGACGACCTGGAAGAAGTAAACAGGTTTTGTGAAGAGAGAGGGGTTACAGTTATCCCTGAAATTGAGATTCCGGGGCATGCAACAGCACTGCTTGCAGCTTATCCTGAATTCGGATGTACGGGTAGTACGGTGGATGTTGAGACAAGATGGGGAATATTTGATAACGTCATGAATCCCGCAAGTGATGAGCTCTGGACTTTTCTGGATACGGCAGTCAGCAAATTGACAAAAATTTTCGGCGGGCCTTTTTTTAATATCGGTGGTGATGAATGCCCTCGTGTACAGTGGGAAAATAATGATGAGTGCAGACGGCTGATGATTGATTATAACTTAAAGGATTATGATGAACTTCAGGGATGGTGCACGTCACGCTCGGCAGCCATTGTTGCTCGATATGGCAGACGCGCGATCGGCTGGGATGAAATCATTGATGCTGCGAATATAGATGACTCTGTTGTCGTATTGTCCTGGAGGGGGCTTGACGGCGCAAGAAAAGCTACTCTGAGAGGGCATAATGTTATTTTATGTCCTGAAAAGAGGTGCTACCTCGATAAAGGGTATACATCTGATGACTTTGAACCTAAACAGTGGGGGGTCTATACTGTGAAGGAAATGTTTGATCTTGATATTTCGATGAGGGAGCTTGGAGCGGAAAGAAGTTCACTTATTCTTGGTGCTCAGTGTAATCTTTTTACTGAACAGATACATAACGGGAGAGAGGCTGAATACATGATGTTTCCTAGAGTATTTGCATTTGCGGACAGTCTGTGGCTTGGGGATAACAAAAACTGGAACAGGACAAAGTCTAGAAAGAAGGCCATAAGTGAGCTTTGCTATAACCTTGACCTGGTATGCAGTCCCGCACGGTGGGAGGAATAATGCGGAAATTTGTTCTTGATGGAAAATGGAACCTGATTGCTGTAGATCCTGAAGCCAATAATTACGGCATAAGGGATGGAAGTTCATATTGGATGGATATTCCCGGGAGTGTTCAGGATGCATTGATAGGGCAGGCTGTTGTTCCAGATCCCTATTATGCCGACAATGAACTTGAAACGTTGTTCATAGGAAGGAGTGACTGGAATATTTCAAGGAGCTTTTATTTATCCGGAAAGAACAGTATTTGTTATTATGTACTTAAACTTGAGAAGGTTGACACTGTTGCCTCATTGTATCTGAACGGGCACATGATTGCAGATTTTGATAATGAACACAGAATTTACTTCATTGATCTGACGGACTATCTGGTTGAAGGAGAGAATTTTATCGAATTCCGGTTCACTGCATCTGAAAAGCTTGCATTGAAAAGAAATAAAGAACTCAGATATCCCATACCTTGCTCGCACTATATGTATGATTCCCCGAACAGAAATCTGGTCCGTAAGGCACAGTGCAACGCTGCCTGGGATTGGGGACTCTGCCTGCAGACAATAGGTATATATGAAAGCCTGACTCTTTTTGAGTGCCGGAACTCTCTTCTTGAATCTTTTTCTGCAATTCCGAAGAAAGACAGCTTTGGATGGCATTTGAAAATTGAAGCGAAAGTGATGGTTTTTGGTGATTGTACCGGTAGATTTACCGTGGAAGTTTCAGATGAGAATCCCCAGAATGGTAGAAAGGTAATTGCAATAAAAGAGATTGAGGAAAATCTTTCTGCGGGCGAACATGTCATTCATTCTAATTTGGAGATAGATGACAGAGATATAAGATTGTGGTGGCCTAATGGTTATGGAGATCAGGTCTTATATGATGTGTCTGTTAAAGACGTACATGAAAATTATGAATTAGAGAGAAAAATAGGCTTCAGAACCATAGAGGTGAAAAATGCAATAACCAAGGGAGGAAGGGAGCTGGTTGTATGTGTCAACGGGAAGGATATCTTCGCCAAGGGGGCTAACTGGATCCCTCTGGATGCACGCCCGGGCTTGATGAGCGAATCCCGGTTTGACAGGATTATCATGGATGTAAGGAAAGCCAACATGAATATGCTGCGAATATGGGGAGGTGGCTGGTATGAGAAGGAAGCCTTTTATGATGCATGCGATAGATATGGAATCCTGTTATGGCATGATTTGATGTTCAGCTGTTCAACATATCCTGCAGAAGACTGGTTCCTCAAAAGTGTGGAACTTGAATTGAAGGACCAGATCAGCAGATTGAAAAGCAGGACCTGCATTGCCCTCTGGTGTGGAAACAATGAATGTCTTGGTGCTTTGACCTGGTATGAGGAGTCCGTCAAGAACAGGAGTTTATATCTTGGGGATTATGAGAAGCTCTTTACAGACTGGATTGACAGAATAATGCTTGAGGAAGATCCGGATAGGGTATACTGGCCGTCGAGTCCGTGCGCCGGACCGGGTGATTATTCTGATAACTGGCATTCTGACGGCAACGGGGATATGCACTATTGGACTGTATGGCATGAAAGAAAAGATTTTGAATGCTATCACAGCGTGAATCCTAGATTCTGCTCTGAATTTGGATATCAGAGCTTTCCTTCATTAAGTGTTGTAAAGAGTTTTGCTCCGGATGACCAGTTGAATATAACAAGTCCCGTAATGGAGCATCATCAAAGAAATGAAGAAGGAAATTCAATCATAATCGAGATGTTTGCTCGTTATTTTAGATTTCCTTCCGGCTTTGGAAATCAATTGTACCTCAGCCAGGTTCAACAGGCTGTGGCAATCCAGACAGCAGTTACATATTGGAGGAGTCTTATGCCTTATTGCATGGGAACTCTTTACTGGCAATTAAATGACGTCTGGCCGGTGTCATCATGGTCCAGTATTGAATATGGTGGTAAATGGAAAGCTCTCCATTATATTGCAAAGCGTTTTTATGAGCCTGTCAGACCTCTGCTTTATACAAATGACGATAAAGTTATTGTTAAAGTCGCCAATGACAGTCCAGAGTCTGCTACTATTGATTTCAATATTAAACTCATGGATTTTTCTGGCAAGGTGGTCTGCTGTTCTACTGTATTGGATGTTGAAGTCAGTAGCCTGTGTGTTGAGTCCGTATGGGAGTATAAGCTGTCCGAAATTAAAACAGATGAAATTTTTCTTCTTGTTGAATTTGAAAGATCAGATGGAAAATTATCTGAGGAGGCGTTGATTCTTACAAGACCGAAGAGGGCAGAACTTGCAAATCCCGGTATTTCAATAGACAGCATAAAGAAGGAAGGAAAATACTTCACAGTAAGAATTTCAAGTAAGTTTCCCGCCTTTTTCGTCGTTCTGGATGCAGGTGATATAAAAGGTACATTTGATGATAACTGTTTTTATCTTTTCGGAGAAAAAACAATCGTTTTTGACTGCTGTGATCCGACAACAGAAGGAAGTGAATTTACAGAAAAACTTGTTGTATATGATTTGTATTCCTCTTCTTCAAGTGAGTGATTGCACCTATAAGAAGAACAGCCTATACAAAGTCTTTATTGTATCTTCTGTCTTTTCCGGGTCGAGAGATGCATAATTTATAACGTATGTATTTCTTTTATCCGGGGGACAGGAGTCAGGGGTATGATAAAATCCCGAAAGTGCAGTGAGCCCTATACCTTCTCTCTTTGCCTCGGTAATGATTCTTTCCTCACTTTTATCTGAAATGACGTGCATGAGAAAATATAGTCCCGCTTTCTCCCCTGTGATCTCAACCCTCTCCCCAAAGTGTCTTTTCAAGGCATCTATCAGGAGGTCTCTCTTTTTTCTGTAATAAGTCCTCATTCTTGCTATATGACTTCCCATCTTTCCGCTCTCCATGAACTCGTTGAGTGTATATTGTTCGAATGATGATACCGGGGAAGAGTAGAACGAGAATTCCTTTCTGTATCGTTTATTCAATTCGTGGGGAAGTACCATATAGCTTATTCTGACTGTAGAGGAGAGTGTCTTGGAGAATGTGTTGATGTAGATCACGCGCCCCATGGGGTCTATAGAAGAGAGAGATGGGATAGGTTTCCCCTCAAGTCTCAGCTCACTGTCATAGTCATCCTCTATTATGTAGCGATTCTCCTTCTCTGACGCCCATGCAAGAAGCTCATAACGGCGTGACACCGGCATGACAATCCCCGCCGGATATTGGTGGGACGGTGTTATGTGGATGATATCTGGTTCCTTATCTTCCAATTCCCTCAAACTTACACCATTCTCATCCAAGGAAAGGTATTTTAACCTTACACCTTCAGAGAGATATATCTTCTCGATTTTCCTGTACCCCGGGTCCTCTATCGCATAGGTCCTGTCTCTTCCAATGAGTGATATTATCATTTTGTAGAGATATTCGCTTCCTGCACCTATGACTATGCTCTCCGGCTCGACATAAAGGCCACGGTACTCTTCAAGATACCGCTGTATGCTTTGTCTTAGGCCCAATATCCCCTCTGATGGAGGGGTCTCTAAGAGTTTATCCCTATCATCTGTAAAGACTTTCCTTGTGGCCTTAAGCCAAAAGGTGAAGGGAAAAAGATCAGGAGGTGTTTGGTTATTTGTGAAGTCTGTTATGAGAAAATGGGACTCATCCATTCTTTTAAATTTATTTGTCTCTTTTTTCTCTCTCCTGGCGCTTTTACCTGGAACAGCTGAGATGTCAGAGACGAAAAATCCGCTTCTGGGTTTTGAATATATATAGCCTTCTGATAATAGAAGAGAGTAGGCATTCTCCACTGTGATTACGCTCACGCCATTATTCAAGGCAAGCTTCCGCTTTGAGGGTAGTCTCTCTCCCGGTTGAATTCTACCATTGATGATGTCATCCCTTATACGACTGTACAGTATTAAATAAAGTGATTCATTACTGTCCTTCAAATCATATGTGAGCATAATATATCTCCTGACATTAAATCTGACCATACTTTATTTCTTTCTTTTGGATATTTCAATAAGGTCAACTAGAGGGTTATCTTCTTATCATCCGGAGGTAATGAGGATGAATAGAGAGAATAATGACAGATATGAACTCAACAAGGGGCTTGCCAGAATGCTGAAGGGCGGGGTCATAATGGATGTCACAACACCAGAAGAGGCAAGAATAGCTGAGAATGCGGGTGCAGCAGCGGTTATGGCCCTTGAGAGGATACCTGCAGACATCAGGGCAGCAGGGGGAGTTTCAAGAATGAGTGACCCGAAGATGATCAGGAGTATCCAGGAGGCCGTGTCAATCCCTGTGATGGCAAAGTGCAGGATAGGACACTTTGTGGAGGCCCAGGTACTTGAAGCAATGGAGCTTGACTACATAGACGAAAGCGAGGTCCTCTCTCCCGCTGATGATGTCTACCATATCAACAAATGGGATTTCAGAGTTCCGTTTGTGTGTGGTGCAAGGGACCTTGGGGAAGCACTAAGGCGTATAAATGAAGGTGCCTCAATGATAAGAACCAAGGGAGAGCCGGGCACCGGTGATATCGTCCAGGCCGTGCGGCATATGAGGATGATGAACTCTGCAATAAGAAAGATTGTCTCGATGCGTCCCGACGAGCTCTATGAGGAAGCAAAGAATCTCTCTGTTCCATATGAACTTGTGGAATATGTTCACGACAACGGTTCGCTCCCTGTTGTAAACTTTGCTGCCGGGGGTGTTGCAACTCCACAGGATGCGGCACTTATGATGCAGCTTGGAGCAGAGGGTGTTTTTGTAGGCTCTGGAATCTTCAAGTCCGGGAATCCTGAGAAGAGGGCTGACGCAATAGTGAAGGCCGTGACGAACTACAGGGATGCAAAATTGATTGCCTCTCTCAGCGAGGATCTTGGTCCTGCCATGGTGGGAATCAACCCTGATGAGATAAAACTTCTGATGGCCGAGAGAGGAAGATAAGATGAGAGTGGGTGTTCTTGCGCTTCAGGGGGCATTTATCGAGCATATTAAAAAACTCGAGGAACTTGGGGTGGATACTGTCGAATTGAGAAATAGGAATGATCTTGATATCTCGCTTGACGGGATTGTCCTCCCGGGAGGGGAGAGTACCGTCCAGATGAAATTGATGAAGGAACTGGAGATGTACGATGCATTGAAGGCGATGATTCTCTCAAGTACTCCGGTACTTGGAACCTGTGCGGGGCTTATCCTCCTGGCATCAGAGATTGAGGGACAGTCCCAGGCAGGGTTCGGCACACTGGATGTACGTGTGAGACGGAATGCATATGGAAGGCAACTGGGCAGTTTCCATGCAATCGGAGAAGTAAAAGATGTCGGGCCGGTTGATATGACATTCATCCGTGCACCTGTCGTCACACATATTGGCAAATTTGTTGAGACACTTTCCCGTGTCTCGGAAAATATTGTAGCTGTCAGGGAGGGGAAACAGTACGGCCTTTCATTCCATCCTGAGCTGGAGAGTACAGAAAATGCAGAGTGGATATACCGTACAGTCTTCTTTTCTCATTTCTGATGCATCTTCCGATATTCACTTGGAGAGGAATGGTAGAAGCGTTTGAATTCTTTTGCGTAATAGCTCGAAGAGTCAAAACCCGAGCGTAGTGCTACTTCGCTTACTGTCAGTGCCGGTTCCTTTCTCAATAGGTCGGCACTTTTCATCAATCTGAATTTCAGGAGGTATTCTATCGGGGTATCTCCTGTGGTTCGTTTGAAGCACCGGAGCGTTTCCCTTACACTCAATGAGACCTGTGAAGAAATGTCTTCAAGCGAGAGGGGTTCTGCATAATGAATCTCCATGTATTCGAGCATCTTTCCTGTGCGGAGAGTGTCTGCAGTCTTTCCTGACGGCTTTTCTCTCATACTGTTTCTTAGAGCAACACAGACTAAGAGGATTAGTTTTGAGAGATTTTCACGGACTACGAATTCCCACCCGTCCTTTCCATCATTTTCTGCCCTCCATCCGTCTTCAAAGAGAGGCTCGGCGTCCTCGCTGTTGATAACAAAGAAAAGGAATGGGGTATTTATCACAGGTCCTATATATCTGCTGTAGAAGGCAGAGGCCTTGTCTCCTGTGATAAGAAGGGGAGAGAAGACGAATGACTGGAGGACATAGCCGGGGGTGCCTTCAATTGAATGGAGTGTGTTGGTGTTTATGAGTGCAACTGTACCTTCTAAGAGGATTTCCTCTTTACCCGGAACGCGGACGGTGCATTGCCCTTCTTTTATGTATATTGAACTGAACCCACTGTCGTGGGAACCTCTTTGGTGCTGACAGAGGGGTGAGG
>CAVHPV010000025.1:0-28944 GCA_963638045.1 Faecalibacterium sp. CAG:74
GCTAGAACCATAACTACTAATGCTAATGCTCTTCTCATCTTTTACCTTCCTTATTATTTATTTGTCTCCTGCCGGGAGGATTCATTCCCCCCCTCTACAGCAAGTAATTGCGTAAAAAAGTCCACATGAGTGTTTCAGCCTCATGTGGTTGTGTTGGTTTGTATTTGTTTTATTTTCTATGTCGGAGAGGTAATTATGATACCCCCCCCCCGTATAATTCCTTATACGTTCGTTATTTATCACTATTCCCATGACTTAAGACTACCACTCGGAACGAGGCTTTTCAATCTTTTTCTCTGACAGATCGAGTTTTTTGTGAGGTGGCCTCTCCTCATTCTCTCCACTCTCTTGATTTCACACCTTCCCTGCCGGTAGAATCTTCCTAATAACAGCCACTACCAGAAAAGGATACAACATGAAGAGACTCATCGCCATGACATTCATTATTTTCCTTGTCTTCTCACTCTCTGCCGCAAGTTTTTCTGTGGGTCTTGAGGCTGGGGCGAACTGGAACATGATTATAGCGGGGAAAGGTTACAAGAATTATATTTACACGGGAAAAGCAAGCTACAGTATAAGCGCTCCCGTTCTCATTGAACTCACCCCCTCACTCGCTGTTGAGACTGGTATATCCTTCAATGGCAAAAACTACGGCTATCGGAGAAGTGTGGATAACGGGGATGAATCTCATTACACTCTCGACTTTGTCACATATAACACTTTTGTAGAGCTTCCCTTTGCCCTGCGCTGGACATTTGCCCTTCCCTTTTCAAACTGGTCCCTCTTTCTCTCAGGCGGAGGATTTGCCGGGTATTGGCTGACCGGAAGGAGAGCTGGACTTGCACGCAATATGGGAACAGAGCCTGCACTTACACCTTTTGATGAGAAAACCGACCTTGTACACTACAACCGTTTCCAGGCGGGCATTCTCACTGAATTGGGGCTGGAGTGGCAATTCAGCTCCAGCATGGAGGCTTATGTGAAGCTTGGGTATTCACTCTCGCTGACCGGCCTCAACGAGCACCAGAAATATGGTGCCTATCCTGTACATAATTCGACACTCTATCTTGTATCCGGACTCATGTGGGGAATTAACAGATGAAGAAAATAATTACCATTTTGACGATTGTTGCAATACTCCTTCTCACCGTTGCATGTACTCTTGATGCAAACGCTCCAGATGATTCCTGGGAGAATGTATTCCTTCAATTCTGGAATACAATGAATATGGAATATGTACACTTCGACATAGAGGACGACCTTGACTGGGATGAGATATATGAGAAGTATATCCCGCTTTTCCGTTCTCTGGACTATTCAAATATCGATGACTCCCTGACAGCATTCAAATACTTCAAGGAAATTGCGATAAGAGTAGATGACTGCCACTATAAATTGACGGTCCGTGATAACTTCGGCAACAGTCTATGGATGAGCCCCTCCATAGAGAGAAAGTGGGAGGAAAGGACAGGTAACAGCCACTACTCATTTCCTGACGTCATCTGGGTCAGGAGCAACCCGAGCTATATTATGTCTGTCGATGAAAAGAACAAGATTTCTGCAGATACCGGTGACACCTCCTCATTCTATGAAGAGGCGATTGAAGGTTACAGTGAAGTGAAAAATCTCATCGGAGAGAGTAAGCCGGAAGATGGAGACTGGGGAAACTTCCATAACACATCTTCCTTCAAAGCCTCCCGCGGCTACAGCTTCAATCTCAATGAGGAAGCCGTAGCGGAAGAGGAGAAGATGTGGTCCTCGATTGTGGACAGTCTTGGACTAGGAGACTTCAATTACTTCTATGGTGTGACGGAAGACAACATTTTCTACTTCTATTTCTCATCGTTCATCTCGTACAAAAACACTCCGCTGTGTGAAAAGCTCCTCTATAAGGAGAATCTGACAGATGATGAGCTGAAGTCCATGAGTCAGGAGGAACAGCAGCTTCACAGTGCCCTCTGGGAAAGGACTAAGTACGACCTGACATCAAGGGTACAGTACATTGAAGGTATTTATGAGATGTTCCAGACTCTTGAGAGCATCGGAAAGAGTGATAAATGTACTATGATATCTTCCACCGGTGTTGAAACCGAGTATGAAATAGCGGGAGTAATTATGGATGTCCGCAGCAACGGGGGAGGTGACAATTCAACCCTGGAGACCATTTTCGGATCTTTTTTGAGCGGGGAAACTAAAATTGAAAAGACAAGGTATAAAGTCGGCTACTCAAGATATGAATACGGGCCGTGGTTAGACTCATCAATTGAAGAGTCTTATTGCGTGGCGGAGAACGATTATGAGAAACCATTTGTGGTTATTGCCAATGGAAACTCAATATCATGTGCAGAGATTTCTGCTTCTGTTGCAAAGAACATAATGAAAAAAGGTGCATTTATCGGAAGCACAACATACGGTGCAACATGCTCCCTGTCAACCAGAAAGGAATACCATTCTGGTCCTTTCTCGGCAAAGAACATCAGTATCTACACAACAACATTCGAGTCACTTCTCATCACACGGGACGGGTCGTACGAGAGCTTTGAGAAGAGAGGAATCACTCCGTCCTGCGAAGAAGTTGAAGTCGACCCTCATTTCCTCGTAGATACGAGGTTTGAGCAGGCTGTAAAATGGGTCATGTCCAATTCATGACCTTTCAGCTATCCCTGATAGCATGAATTGAGCTTGTAAAATAGGGAGCAAATCTGCAAAGGAGTTTGTTTACATTAACTAACTCTATCTGCCATCAATATTTATCCCTTTCTTCTTGATTATTCCCGGTTATGGACATAGAATTGTCGAATGCTTGAAACAGGAGAAAGGGAAAAGACAATAAAGAAGGCGACAAACATCGGGATAGCTGTCAACATACTCCTCGGTGCCGTCAAAATAGCCATCGGCTATATCACATCATCATTGGCATTTCTCTCGGACGGTGCCAATAATCTATCGGATAGTCTCTCATCCCTTGTGACACTTGTCGGCTACAAGGCATCAAAGAGACGCCCCACAAAGGCACATCCAATGGGCTACGGCAGGATAGAATATCTCTCCGCACTCTTTGTCTCGATTCTTGTGGTCATGACGGGATTCGAGTTTCTGAAGAGCAGCATAGAGGCGGTGAAATCACCCTCTGAAATCTCACTCTCCCCTCTCATAGTCATAATTCTAGCCCTGACAGTTGCCGTCAAGCTCATACTATGGCTTTATTACAGGAAAGAAGGCAAGGCATCAGAGTGCCTCAGTCTCATTGCAGCATCCTCGGACAGTCTCTCCGATGCTATTGTCTCAATCATCACCGTAATATCGGGGGTGGCATCATACTACTTCGGCTTTTCCCTTGACGGCATAGCCGGAATAATTGTCTCCGTCTTCATCATGTGGACAGGAGTCTCATCCATCCTTACTACATCGGACACCATTCTGGGGAAAAGACCCGGTAAAGACGAAGTAAGAAAGATACGTGAAATAATTAAAGAGTATCCTCCGCTCTCAGGTGGTTACGACATACGCATCCACCGCTATGGCCCTGAGTCTGCTGTAGGCACGGCCGATGTGGAAGTTCCGTTCACAGCCAATGCTGAAGATATATATGAGGCCATGGAGAAGGCAAAAAAACGCCTTTACAGCGAGACCGGAATCATATTCACTTTCGGCCTTAATGCTGAAAACCAGGATGATGAAAGAGTTAAGGAGATGATGGACAAGACCCTGAAGTGCATAAAGATGGCTTCTGATGATGTGATAGGAATCCATGGCTTTCATGTCCATTTTGATGAAAAGCGTATCGAATTTGATGTGGTTGTATCATTCTCTCTCAAGGACTGGGACTCATTCAGACATAATCTGACAGGAATTCTCGAGATGGTGTTTCCAGATTACTCTGTCTCTTTCAACATAGACCCAGACTATTCATAGCCTCATCAAGGGCTTTCTTGTCAGCTTCAAATGAAAGGAGACTCCGAGCAGACTCAATATCGAGAAAGAAGGCACCATCAGTTTCCCCTTCCTGGCAGGATGGTGTGCCGGAGACGTAGAGGGATGGAAAGAAATAGACATTCCGTTCATCTCCCTTTCTCTGGGACGGGACAATAACCGGAGTGGTGGCTATACGGGCCTTTATTCCACTCTCCTCCTCAGTCTCTCTGAGTGCTGCCTCCTCTACAGTCTCCCCTTTTTCTATATGCCCTTTCGGAAAAGAGTAATGGTTGAAGTATCTTATAAGAAGGACGCTGTTCCCCTTGAAACATATGCACCCTGCACTGTCAATTCTGTCCATCACAGGAATCCTTTCTGGGCACACATACAAAATGTTCCTCTCCATCAAGAACAACACTTGTTGTGACAATCGGAAACGAATAGAGAGAGGAGAGCATCTCTCCTGTCATGATTTCATCCACATTGCCCTTCTTCAGAATAGAGCCGTCTTTAAGGGCAATTATTGATGTGGAATACAGGGCGGCAAGTGACGGCGAATGTGTTGAAAAAATAATTGTATATCCCATCTTTGCAAGTTCCTTCACCTTCCTCATCACCCTGTGGCTGTTGGCAAAGTCCAGGCTTGCAGTAGGCTCATCCATAACAAGAATCTTTGCATCCTGCATGAGTGCCCTCGAAAGCAGCATCAACTGTCTTTCTCCTCCGCTTATATTCCTTGTCCCCCTCAACATAATCTCCCCGATTCCCATTTCAATGATCAGCTTTTCAGCTTTTTTCCTCTCATTTTCACCGGGGACAGAGAAGAGGGAAAGCTTGTTGGCACTCCCCATCATGACAGTATCAAGGACAGTGTGATTGAAGACCGGATGGAATGATTGCGGGATATATGCAATTTTGAGTGCGCGTTCCCTCTCCGGGAGAGAGAGCACCGCAACCCCGTCAATTTCAACAGATCCCTTCTGTGGTTTCAAAAAGCCCAGCATGCACTTGAAGAGTGTGCTCTTCCCCACCCCATTTGGTCCTAGAACGGAAATGACCTCCCCGTCTCCGGCAGAAAAGGAGACATTATTCAACACATAATTTCCACCATATGTAAAGGAGAGAGAGTTTACACTAAGCCTCATTCTCTTTACCTCCTGTGATTATGAGATACAGGAAGACAGGAGCTCCAATGAAAGAAGTGAGAATACCTAGCGGTAGTTCACTTGTTGTGATGATTCTTGCAAGGTTATCAACAAAAAGTAGAAACGAGCCACCGAGAAGAATTGAGGAAGGCACCACCTTACGATTATCTACTCCTATGAGCAGACGGGAGAAATGCGGGATGACAAGGCCTACCCAGCCTATCATGCC
This sequence comes from Faecalibacterium sp. CAG:74, assembly GCA_963638045.1. Lineage (GTDB taxonomy): Bacteria > Spirochaetota > Spirochaetia > Sphaerochaetales > Sphaerochaetaceae > Ornithospirochaeta. Next base: position 5,290 of record CAVHPV010000025.1, read on the forward strand.
GCTGATTGAGACGCTTGCAGCTGTCATGAGAGTTGCAGAAAGTATGACAATTATCCTGAGTCTGGATGTATTTATCCCCATGCTTCTCGCTTCGCTGTCAGAAAGAGAGAGAAGGTTGATCCTCCATCTCAAGAGAATTATGGGCAACGCTCCAATAAGAATTGGAAGAAAAGCAAATCCCAGGTCCTTCATCTTGATTGATGAAAGGGATCCCATCAACCAATAAGTTATGGCAGGAAGCGTACTGTCAGTATCTGCTATGAGTTTTATAAAGGATGTTGCACTGGAGTAAAGAGAACTCACCATGACACCGGCAAGGACAAATGAAAGAGTTTGATTAATCGGGCTCAGCTTCGAAATAAGAATTGCCAGAAAGACAGCACTGAGGCCGAAGAGAAATGAGGAGAGCGTGACAGTAAAGTAATTACCCCCAAGGAGGAGTGCCAACGCTGCCCCGAATCCCGCCCCGCTCGAGGCTCCGAGAAGGTCAGGAGACACCATCGGGTTACGAAATATTGCCTGATAGCTTGCCCCTGAGACAGAGAGGGCTGCTCCTATCATAAAGGCAGCTACGATACGGGGAAAACGTATGTTGATGACAACTATCTCCTCAGCCCCTGTCCAGGTTTGGGAAAGAGAATAGCGACCGCCGGTAATGAGATAAATCCCCCTGCTCAGAAGAATTTTCACAGCCGTGAAAGGATTGACTGGATACCTCCCGATAAGGAATGAGACAAGAAACACAAGTATTGCAACCAATACCATGGGTAAAAATACATCGTTTCTCTTTTTCATATTGTCTCCCCGGAAAGGATAACACAACCAGCCCCGGGGAGACAAACGATTTGTTTTTCAGAATATAACGCTCAGAGAGAGATAACCTGGAGATAAGTCCTCTCCTCACCTTTTTCCAGACTGTTGATTCCAAACTTCTTTTCAAGCTCATTGCCTGCTGTTTCTACATGGCCCATGCCGTCCCAGAACTCAACGCAGACAAACGGATTATGCCCCCCTGCAGGAGCCCAGATTATAAGATATCTGAAACCCTCTCCCCTGATTTTCGTGAATACCCCATCTTTATTCCCGACTCCGATATAGTCAGTATCAAGAGTTTTAAGGTCAAAAATCAAAGACGAGCTGTCAATAACACCCTTGAGGGAGAAATTGTCACTGCCTGTGAGGAAATTCCCCTTCACGAGACCATCTTTCTGATCAAATGTACCTGCTGTCTGAGGCTTGGAGAAGAAGACAGAACAGTCTTCCTGGACAGATGGAAGAAGGTATGTGTAGTGCGAGCCGATTGAGTAATACATAGCCTTTTCATCAAGGTTCTTCACATGGTAGTACACACGTACATCAGTCTCATCGAGAACATATTCTATCTGCACCTTATATTTGAACGGATAGCGCTCAAGTGAGCTCTCGTCATAGGTGTTCTCAAGCACAAGACGGTCTTTCGACTGGAATGCAATATCGAGTTCCTTCTCCCTCAAAAAGCCGTGATTCGGAAGTGAATACTCTTTGCCATCATATGTATATCTGTCATCCTTACATTTTCCACAAAGCGGGAAGCAAACAGCGGTACGGCGTCCCCATATTGCACTGTCATAGTGCCATGCATGCTCTTTTCTGTCCTTCTTGGAGACAAGTCCGTCAATGAAGCCACCCAGAGTATTGAGGGTTGCCTCAACAAATTCATTCTCAAGTTTAACTGTAGCCATAAGATCTCCTTTGATTCTCCCAATAACTATACAGGTAGTAAATGTTTCTTGAAAGACCCTGAACTCACGTTTATCATTATTTATGGTCTAACAATGAACTGTAAGTTAAAGATAAAAATCGGCAGAGATGATAATTATGCCTTCGGTCCGGGGGTGAAGGAACTCCTTATGGCGATTGATGAATACGGCTCAATAAGGAAGGCGGCAATGAGTATGGAACTTTCATACTCCAAGGCACTCCATATCCTGAACCGCAGTGAGGAGGCTTTCAAAAGGGAGCTGGTCAGCCGGGTAACGGGAGGGGCCGGTGGCGGAAAGGCAATCCTCACAGAGGACGGAAGAAAGATTGTAGAACTCTACTCACTCTTTGAATCAAAAGTAAAGAAAGAGGCCGATATCCTATTTGATGAAATCTTCGGAGACTACCTGAGTGTGGTGGAGTGACGAGAAGATAGAGTGGTATGAGAGAGCAAGTGAATACTCTTCATTCCACAAAGAGCTCTCCCTTATAATAGAGCATCACCTGAAAAAGGATGAATCTGTACTGGAGCTTGGATGCGGACTGGGACATGTTGCATCAATCCTCTCAAATACACATCCGATTCATGCCATCGATATAGAGGAAAAACCTATAGAAAGAGCAATAAAGAGAGAAAGAAAGAGCATATATTATGTCTCTGACTGGAAAGATTGGAAGGAAAAAGCCGATGCGGTCCTCTGCATCTTCTTCGGCAGGCTCAATGAAGAAGAGAGGCTGCAGGAACTCTTCCCTCTGGCCGGGAGACACATCATATACATATACAGCGAACACAGGGGACAAAGGAACGACCTTATCTCGCATAATACCCCGTCAATGGCTGAAATGTCAGAATTACTTAAAAGAGAGGGCTACAGTGCATATGGAGAGCGCTTCACACTCTCCTTTCCCCAGCCATTGAAGAGTTTGTCAGAGGCAGAGGCATTTATATCTCTCTCATACCCGGGAAAGAATGTGGTGGACTATCTGAGGTATGTCACCCCGTCCGGGAACCTTGATTATCCTTATGTCCTCAAGAACGAGAAGAAACTCGTATTCTTCGATATCATGAAAAGCTGAAGCTTGCTTTGTGTTTTGTATGTTTTTGCTTTCCCATGTCATAAATATCACTTATCTTATGGTTATCTTTCACATGAGGTATCCAAAAAATGGAAAACAATAACGACAAAAAACAGAACAATAAGCCTATAGTCTACTATTGTCTTCTGGCTTTCCTGGCAATAATGCTCCTCAATGCATTCGTTTTTCCACAATTCGTCAATAAGAAAATCCAGTCTGTCCAGTATTCGGACTTTTTGACGATGGTGGATAAGAAGGAAGTCAAGGAAGTTGTATTGACCGATGACTATATAGTCTTCACGGCAGAAGTAAACGGCAGCATCGGAACTTACCAGACAGCGGTCTTCCCCGACAGTGGCCTGAGGGAGAGACTCGAGAATGCAGGAGTGTCATTCTCATCCTACATAGAACCGGAGAACTCACCGATTACGACTTTCCTCGTCAGCTGGTTCCTGCCTATTCTTCTTTTCTCACTTGCAGGAAGACTTATATTTTCATTTATATCGAAGAAAGGCGGAATGAACGCCATGAGTTTCGGTAAGAGCAACGCAAAGATATATGCGGAGAATGAGACAGGTGTCACATTCAAAGATGTCCAGGGAGAGGATGAGGCAAAAGAAGCTCTGGAAGAAATTGTGAGCTACCTCCATGATAATGACAAATACTCAAAGATAGGCGCAAAACTTCCGAAGGGAGCACTCCTTGTTGGGCCTCCGGGAACAGGTAAGACTCTCCTTGCACGTGCTGTTGCTGGAGAAGCAAAGGTTCCGTTCTTCTCGATAAGCGGTTCCGAGTTTGTGGAGATGTTTGTAGGTATGGGGGCAAGCAAGGTCAGGGACCTCTTCAGACAGGCTTCCGAGAAAGCTCCTTGCATAGTGTTCATCGATGAAATCGATACAATCGGAAAGAAACGTGACAGTTCACCCTACGGCGGAAACGACGAGAGAGAGCAGACACTCAACCAGCTCCTCACCGAGATGGATGGCTTTGATGCAAACAAGGGTGTTGTAATCCTTGCCGCTACCAACAGACCCGATTCCCTTGACCCGGCTCTTCTCAGACCCGGCAGATTCGACAGGAGAATTCCCGTCAATCTTCCTGACCTTCAGGGAAGGGTTGCAATCCTCAAGGTCCATGCTAAGGATGTAAAGATGCATGCAGATATTGACTATGAGGCAATTGCAAGGGCAACAAGTGGAGCCAGCGGTGCAGAACTTGCCAACATAATCAATGAGGCAGCCCTCAGAGCTGTCAGAAACGGCAGGGACGAAGTCACACAAGATGACCTTGAAGAGTCTGTGGAGGTCGTGATTGCAGGCTACAAACGCAAGAATGCGGTTCTCAGCGAGAACGAGAAGAAGATTGTCGCCTACCACGAGATAGGACATGCACTTGTTGCCGCAAAGCAGAATCACAGTGCACCTGTGACAAAGATAACGATTATACCGCGTACCAGCGGGGCACTTGGATATACAATGCAGGTTGATGAGAAGGAAAAGAACCTCATGAGCAGGGAGGAAATCCTCAATAAGATAGCCACCCTCACCGGCGGCCAGGCAAGTGAGGAACTTATCTTCAGCAGTATTACAACAGGTGCCAGCAACGATATCGAGCAGGCTACCAAGCTTGCCCGCGGCATGGTAACCCGCTACGGCATGTCATCCCAGTTCGGGATGGTTGCCCTTGAGACTGTGAACAACCAATACCTCGGCGGAGACACTTCTCTCGCATGCTCAAGTAAATCAAGCGAAGAGATAGATGCGGAGGTTATCAGAATCGTTAAGGAAGCACGGAAGAAGGCAATGGGTATCCTCAAAGAGAATGAGGAGAAACTCCATGAGCTCTCGGAGTATCTTCTTGAGAAGGAGACAATAACCGGGGATGAATTCATGACAATCCTCGAGAGAAAATAAAGCCATATGCGCCCCATCAGAAAAAGGGGCGCTTCTCTATTGATTTTTCCACCTGCTCCCGTAACAATAGACCGGGTTATTTAATTATGAAAGAAAAGAAAAAAAGTCTGACCGTTTATCTAAGGCCCTACAGAAAAGAAGCAATTATAGCTCCCCTCTTCAAGCTCCTCGAAGCATTTTTTGATCTGCTCGTCCCGATCATCGTCGCATCCATGATAGACACCCCCTATCCTGATGAGAAAACAAAGGTTATAGAATATTTCCTCCTTCTCATTCTTATGGCCGTTCTGGGACTCTCATGCTCAGTTATTGCACAGTATTTCTCAGCAAAGGCAAGTGTCGGCTATGCAACAACACTGCGCTATGAACTTTTCAAGCATATAGAAAGACTCTCCTTCTCTACCCTCGATAAAGAGGGAAGCAATACGCTCATCACGCGTCTTACAAATGATGTCAATCAGATACAGACCGGCCTCAACATGGCACTCAGATTGCTTCTCAGAAGCCCGTTCATTGTGTTCGGTGCAGCAGTGATGGCACTAATAATCAACATAAAGGCCGGCCTGATCTTCATACTTTCGATTCCGGTGCTCCTTGTTGTCACATCAATCATTATGAGAGTCTCCATCCCGCTCTACTCAAAGAGCCAGTCTTCCCTCGACAGGGTAACAACAGAAACCAGGGAGAACCTCACAGGAGTAAGAGTTATCAGAGCATTCAATAGAGAGGAGAAAAGCGTAAGCGAATTCAAAGAGAGCAATGAAGATTTGACAAAGCTCAATCTCTTCGTCTCAAAGATTTCCTCACTCCTCAACCCTGTGACATATACTCTGATCAACATAGCAACTGTCATTCTCATCAAAGAGTCCGCCATACAAGTGGAACTGGGAACCCTCAACCAGGGTGAGGTTGTCGCACTCTACAATTACATGCTTCAGATCATCGTGGAGCTCATTAAACTTGCCTCTCTGATCATCACAATCAACAAGGCCCTTGCATGCTCGAGGAGAGTGGAAGCTGTGATGGACCTTGAGGACGGGATGGAATATCCAGGAGCTGATCCGGAGAAGAATGATACAGATAAGGCAGTGTCCTTCCATAATGTTACATTCACATATGAAGGTGGAGGAAAACCTGCACTTGATGATATTACATTTTCTGTTAGGAAAGGAGAGACCATAGGAATTATCGGAGGAACCGGAAGCGGAAAGACAACACTCATAAACCTGATCCCTCGTTACTATGATACCACATCAGGAAGTGTTGAAGTGAACGGGAATGATGTAAGAAATTACACAAAGAATACGATATCATCTCTTGTGACAGTTGTCCCTCAGAAGGCACAGCTCTTTAAAGGTACAATCAGATCCAACATGCTCCTCGGCAATGAGAATGCCTCGGATGATACTCTCTGGGCCTCACTTGAGACTGCACAGGCAAAGGAGATAGTGGAGAAGAAAGGCGGACTCGATTCAGAAGTCGAACAGAACGGCCGTAACTTCTCAGGCGGGCAGAAACAGCGACTCACAATAGCACGTGCACTTTCAAAAGGCGGAGATATCTTGATTCTTGATGACTCGTCAAGTGCCCTCGACTTCAAGACGGATGCTGACCTCAGGAAAGCTATAAGAGAGATAAGCGGGGTAACGAAGTTCATAGTTTCGCAAAGGATTTCATCCGTGAAGAATGCAGATCTGATTCTTGTGCTTGACAGAGGTAGACTCGTCGGAAAGGGAAAACACGCCGAATTGATTGAAAGCAACAGAATCTACCAGGACATCTACTACTCACAGTTCCCCGAAGAGAAGGAGGCGGTAAGATGAAAAAGAAATTAAGCCTTAATAGAGAAACAATTAAAGATCTTATGAAATACCTGGAAGGACACAGGTTTCTTCTCCTTTTAAGTCTTCTCATGGCTCTTCTCAGCGTACTTCTTCAACTCTATGTTCCCATCCTCTTCGGAGATGCAATTGATAATCTCGTCGGAAAGGGAAATGTTAATTCTGCCTCTCTGGGAGTATATCTGGTGAAGATCCTCCTCTGTGTTGGAACAAGTTCTCTCTTTGTGTACCTCATGAACCTCATCAACAACAGGATAACCTACACTGTCGTGAGAGATATAAGGAATACCCTTATAGAACATATACAGAAGCTTCCCCTATCCTACCTAGACTCTCACACCTCCGGTGATATCGTGAGCAGGGTTATCACCGATACAGATGTCCTCTCCGATGGTCTTCTTCTGGGATTCACACAGCTCTTCAGCGGAGTCATAACGATATTGGCAACAATCTACTTCATGTTCTCCAGAAACATATGGATAAGCCTTATTGTGATTCTTCTTACTCCGCTGAGTTTTCTTGTCTCTTCATTCATCTCATCGCGCTCCTTCAATCTCTTCAGAGCACAGAGCGCTGCACGCGGTGACGAGACGGCACTTATCGATGAGCTGGTGTCTGGGATGAAGGTTGTGAAAGGCTATGGGTATGAAGAGAGGGCATCAGAGAGATTTAAAGATCTCAACGACAAGCTAGCTTCGGCAAGTAAAAGCGCTATCTTCTACTCTTCCCTCGCTAATCCCTCGACAAGATTTGTCAACAATCTCATCTATGCCGTCGTTGCACTTGTAGGTATCATCCTCATTCCGAAGGGAGCCCTGACAGTTGGTGGACTGGCAATAATGCTGAGCTATGCCAACCAATACATGAAGCCATTCAATGACATCAGCTCTGTTGTCACGGAACTCCAGAACTCGTTTGCCTGTGCTTCCCGTGTCTTCGAACTTATCAACGAGACTGAAGAAAGTGAAGACGAAGAAGGTACACTTGGCCACGTCAATGGCAATGTAGAGATAGACGGTGTTGCATTCTCATACGACAAGTCAAAGTCACTCATCGAGAATCTCTCACTCAGGGCAGAAAAAGGAACAAGAGTTGCAATAGTCGGTCCGACAGGATGTGGCAAGACCACAATAATCAACCTTCTCATGCGTTTCTATGACCCTGACAAAGGTACAATCAGGATAGACGGTACCGATATACTCTCCGTCACACGACACAGCCTCAGAGCATGCTACGGGATGGTCCTCCAGGAAACCTGGATCAAGAGCGGAACTGTAAGGGATAATATTACATTCGGCAAACCCGATGCGACAAAGGAAGAGATTGAAAAGGCGGTTGAAGAGGCACATTGCACTGACTTCATCGCTGCCCTTCCGAAAGGTCTTGACACTCCTCTCACAGAAAGCAGCCTCTCGGAGGGACAGAAACAGCTGTTATGCATAGCACGTGTAATGCTCACACATCCGCCGATGCTAATTCTCGACGAGGCAACCAGCAGTATAGATACACGTACAGAACTTCTCGTTCAAAGTGCCTTCGATACCCTAATGGAAGGACGTACAAGCTTTGTCGTAGCCCATAGACTCAGCACAATCAGGAACGCGAACATTATCCTTGTGATGAACAGTGGCAAGATTATCGAGATGGGTAACCATGATGAGCTTATGGCAAGAAACGGCTTCTATGCCAAGCTCTACAACAGCCAGTTCGCACCAGCCTGAAAACGAGAAGAAAAAGGTTAACATTCATCAAAGTAATATATGAGCTCCCGCAGAAGGAGCTCATATCATTCAATCATTATTCGAAGTCGGACTTATAAGGGTCCCGCTTGTAAGTGGGATGGGACCATATTGATAAGTAGATACATACCTGCCGTCCCACTTCTCTATTTCCTTTTCCTTAACTTCAAGTTCTCTCAGCGAGAGTTCAACTTCCAGGTTCTGGGAAATCTTCTGGTTATAATATGACTCAGCATCAGCAGCGACTTTCTTCGCCTCAGCCTCAAGTTTTGCAGTCTCAAGTTTGGTCTCAGCCTCGATCAAAGCCTTTTCCTTCTCTGCATTGGCTCTGATTATGGTAGCCTCCTGTTCAGCTTGAGCCTCCTTAATTTGCTTCTGAGCCTCCTGCTGTGTGATCTGAAGCTCTTGCTCAGCAATCTTCACCTGCTGGGTAGTCTTCATCGTCTCGGCAATCTGTTCATCGAATGCCGGACTCCAGTCCCAATTGGAAATAGCAATCTGGTTGATGACAATTGGATATATACTCATCTTTCCTGTAAGTGAAGATGAGATCTCCTGGCTAATCTTCTCCTGGTTTTCAACTATCTCATATATGGTATATTTACCAACCGATTCCTTGACAGAAGCAAGCATAGTCTTCTCGATTGCACTCTTGAGAGATGATTCAGTATATTTTGTCACAGCATCATATAATCTTGTCTCATCATAAGTCCAGAAGACATCAGCAGTCAGGCCGACAGTCTGCATATCATTTGTGACAGCACCGTCAGAGCCGATTGAGAAATCAATTTCATAGTTAATCGGAGCAAGTGAATACTTCTTGATAGTCTGGGCAAATGGAACAGTAAAGTGGAGTCCGGGATTCAATACCTCCTCCCCTGCCTTGCCGAAGGTAACAAGTATACCTCTCTCCGTAGTTCCGACAGTCGAGAAACAATTGGCAAGAATTACAATGGCAACGATAGCCACAGTGACGATAGTGATAGCTTTCTTCATATCTGCCTCCTAAGAAAAAGATAAGAACAAAGAAGTTCAAAAGAAAGAAAGAAAAGCAAAATCGGCATAAAAAACTTACGTCTAAAAGCATAATTATTTGACCTGAATTTGCATTCTTTACTTTTGTTCAAGCTATAATGAATATTTATATTCCTATTTAGGAGTAAAGCATCTTAATTTAATATACAGAAACAAATATTCTTCAGAACACTACAACAGCTCAAAGCAAAATGTCCTGGATTTCTCCAGGACACCCGTATATACAATTCATGAGCTTAGTTATCTGACTTGACTCTCTCATCACCTTCGTTGAGAAGCTTCTCAAGGAGGTTAGCAGGATCCTTGAATCTCTCGAGGAGAATCATTGCTGCGATAACATATGGCTTATAGGAAGCCTGCTTGTAGAGTGGTTCAATATATCTGTCGAAGACGGATGCATCAACCTCACCTTCCTTACATGACACGCCTGTGATATCAGCAGGGAGACAATGCAAGTAGAGAGCCTTTCCGTCCTTTGTCTTGGACATCATCTCTTCTGTGCAAGTCCAGTTCTTGAACTTTGCGTTGTTCTCAAGACATCTCTTCTCAAGAGCATCGAGCTCATCAAGTTTCTTCTCCTGGACAAGCTTTGTTCTCTCTTCCATGACAGCGAATGGAGCCCATGACTTCGGATAGACGATATCTGCATCCTTGAATGCTTCTTCCATTGTTGTAACCTTCTTGAAAGATCCGCCGTTCTCAGCAGCATTCTTCTTTGCAACTTCTTCACACTCAGGCATTACATCGTATCCTTCCGGGTGAGCAAGAACAACGTCCATACCGAATCTTGTAAAGAGTCCGATAACACCCTGAGGAACTGAGAGCGGCTTACCATAAGATGGTGAATATGCCCATGTCATAGCAACCTTCTTACCCTTAAGGTTCTCAACTCCACCGAAGTAGTTGATGACTGAGAGCATGTCTGCCATTGTCTGAGTCGGGTGATCAATATCACACTGAAGGTTGACGATGGTAGGTCTCTGCTCGAGGATTCCCTTGTCATATCCTTCCTGTACGCTGTCTGCAACTGTCTTCTGGTATGTGTGTCCCATGCCGATATACATATCGTCTCTGATTCCGATAATATCAGCCATGAAGGAAATCATGTTAGCTGTCTCTCTGACTGTCTCACCGTGAGCAATCTGACTCTTCTTCTCGTCAAGGTCCTGAACTTCAAGGCCGAGGAGGTTACAAGCTGAAGCGAATGAGAAACGTGTTCTTGTTGAGTTGTCACGGAATACGGAGATGCCGAGGCCTGAGTCAAATACTCTTGTAGAGATGTTGTTTTCTCTGAGTCCTCTGAGAATTTCAGCAACTTCAAAAACAGCTGCAATCTCATCATCTGTCTTGTCCCATGTGAGATAGAAATCGTTTAAATACATCTTGGAAATATCCAAGCCTCTGAGCTTAGCTATTCTGCTTTTAATTTCTGATTTTGTCTTCTTAGCCATACTTTTGGCCCTCCATTTTTTTGGTACACCAATAATCTATCATTAAAGAATTGAGTTAGCAAGCATAATTGTTGCGTTTTGTTGCAATTTCTTACATTTGATTGTTAAACCTCCACGTCTCCCGGGAAGAATATAAGACAGGCTGAAACTCAGTTTTTCACTACTATACAAACGAAACAGAGAGCTGGATTCTAGCTTTTTATGACAGGCTGTTTCCTTTAATGAATTAATACAAATTTACCTCTGAGGTTAATTACATTGACAAATGTAGGCTTTGTAATTATTATTAATTTACCGCAGAGGTAAATATTGAGGAAGGTGCTTTTTGCTTATTACTTATAAAAGCAGAAAATTGGAGAAAGTTTGTACAAACGCCCAGAATGCTGAAAAATCCTATGGGATAGAAATGGCATTCAAAATTCAACAGCGTATAGGGGGAAATCTCTGCGACAGACTCTGTAGACATGCTGATTAGATTCCACATCGGAAGGTGCCATCCACTGAAGCAGAACAGGAAGAAACAGTATGCAATGGATCTGGTCCACGCCTACAGGCTGGTATTTGACATGAACGGAGATGAAGTCCAGATAGCAAACATTCTGGAGATAGTCGAATATCATTAGGGAGGTAAACACAATGCAAAGAAGTCGTACTTATATCGCCACTCCTCCGGGAGAAACAATCAGGGAACAGCTGAATGACAGAAATATGAGTCAGAAAGAGTTTGCTGCAAGAATGGGGATGTCAGAGAAACATATAAGCAGACTTATAAACGGGGAAGTCATTCTGACTCCGGAAACTGCATTAAAGCTGGAAACGGTGCTCGGAATTCCCTCCAGTTTCTGGAGCCGCCTTGAAGCCTTATACAGGGAGCAGGAATTGCATGTAAAGGTGGAGAATGCAATGGAGGATGATATAAAACTCTCCAGACAATTTCCATACAGTGAGATGGCCGCTTATGGATGGGTTCCTAAAACCAATATTCAAAAAGAACGGGTCATCAACCTGAGGAAATACTTTGAAGTGGTAGAACTGTCTTTCCTTGAAAAAACAATAATTACAAGAATTGCATGCAGGAGGCTGGTAATTACAGAAAGGTGTGACCTTGCCCTAATGGCATGGATGCAGGAGGCAAAGATAAAAGCAAGAAAAACACAAACAGGTGAGCTCAATGTAGCATCTCTGGATTCAATCATCCCGGATATCCGCAAAATGACAATGATGGATACTGCAAAATTCTGCCCCAGGTTGAAAGATAGTCTTGCATCCTGTGGAGTTGCATTGATTTTTCTTCCCCACCTGAAAGACTCTTTCTTACATGGAGCCACATTTATAGATAGAAATAAGATTGTAGTGGGTCTTACAACAAGAAGAAAAGATGCAGATATATTCTGGTTCAGTCTCTTCCATGAACTTGCACATATCGTCCTTGGCCATATAAAACGAGCAGAAGGAACTTCAGATGAGGACGAAAAGGAAGCTGACAGGTGGGCTGAGGATACACTAATTGACTCGGAGTCCTTTGAATCATTTATTAAAAAAGCTGATTATTCAAAAGAGGGAATTACCGAATACGCACAAGAAGTAGGAATTGCCCCCGGAATAGTGGTCGGTAGAATGCAAAAGGAAGGAATCATCGGATACAACACGCTGAATAATTTGAAGGCAAAATATGTAATCAGTCCTGAAGAATGACATCAGCACAGAAAAAACTCCACCAAGGAGGATTATCCCATGATGGAGCTTCAACTATGTCTGTACGTAGTTATTATTTGAGCTCCACTGCCCAGTCGCCTCTCTTTTTGACTTCTCCGATGACTCTCACGTAATCCTCATTATAGTTGTTAATGAAGATTTCAGCGTCCTCTGCCGGCATTGTCAGCAATAGTCCCCCACTTGTCTGCGGGTCAAGAGCAAGATCTTTCATGTTCTGGCTCAAAGAGGGAGAGAATCTCACATAAGGCGCAACATAATCAAGGTTATGGTACATCCCTTCCGGAAGGAATCCGAAGCGTGCAAGCTCAAGGGCAGTCGGAAGTACCGGGAGTGACGAAGAGTTAATAACCAGTGTTACGCCAGAGCCGTTTGCAACCTCTGAGCTGTGCCCCATAAGGGAGAAACCTGTTATGTCTGTTGCAGCATGGACTCTCAATGAACGAGCTGTGTCACGAGCCCGCTTATTGAGTCTTGTCATGGAGTCCACCGCAGCCTTTACAGCTTTCTCATCGGCCTCATGACCTTTGTTAGCGGTGTTGATTATCCCCACTCCAAGTGCCTTTGTCAGAATTATGACATCCCCTTCTTTTGCACCGGTGTTTGTCCATATGTCATCTTTCTTCATAAAAGATGTCACACACAGCCCGTACTTTGGTGTCGGGTCTGAGATTGTATGGCCGCCGGCAATCACGGCACCAGCTTCCTTAACCTTCTCTATTCCACCTCTTAAAATCTGATCCATCACACTCAAGTCAAGGCATGAAGGAAAGCACAGAAGGTTCATAGCCACATTGGGCTCTCCCCCCATTGCGTAGATATCACTCAAGGCATTGGCAGCTGCAACCTCCCCGAATGTGAACGGATCGTCCACCATGGGAGGAAAGAAATCAACTGTCTGTACAGACACTATGTCGTCCTTCACAAGATAAACAAGCGCATCATCTGCACTCTCAAAACCTTCGAGGAGGCGTTCAGAATGCATAAGCGGGAGATTATCAATAACACTATGCAACAATGATGGAGGAAGTTTTGCGGCACATCCGCTTGTCTTCACCATCTCTGTCAGTCTCTTATTGCTCTTCTCCATATATTCTCCTGTATTTACCATTTTCCGAGACAAATACACCTTCCAGATATTCATTAATCAAATCAGGAGAAAAAGGGAGAGAAAAGAACGCTGCAGTGCCACATGAGGATGACAACACCCTCGGAACAGGCTTCAGACTACAATTCTCTCCAAGTTTCTTCTTGAAAAGCAACGCCCCATAGTGATTATGAAACGTTGCAACATAACTTACTTTTTCAGTGTTATTTTCCACTCTCCGTCCTTCTCTATTGAAGAAGCATTATAACCCATTGCAGATGCAAATCGGGATATATTTTCAAGTGGTACCCTATTATCGACAAGAACGGTAACACCCTCCGGGCTCTCCTTGAGGGCACGCTTTGTGTTGATAACGGGTTCCGGGCAACTGAGTCCTCTGCAATCTATCTCTTTCATCTCAATTCTCCTTTCTCTTCGAGTTGATAAGACCGATGACAACTGCAACGGCGATACCGATGATGACGGCAACCTTTCCATATGTATTCGGACCACTCTCAGTTGCATTTCCTGCAAGACCGAAGTTATGGACGAATGCAGCACCGACAAGTAATCCAAGTACCGTGACGGCACTGTCGGATGATCCCTCGCCTGCCATGACAAGCTGTCTTAATGGGCATCCTCCAAGAAGGACAGATGCAAGCCCTACAAGAAGCATACCAAGGAAGTTCCAGACCTGGTTAGTCTGAGCTACAGGCTGACCTGTAAAACCAAGGTTGAAGTTGCCTGTGATAAGGTTTCCGATCAATGCTGCAAGGAAGATTCCGAGCGAGCCGAAGAAGAGGGTGCTGTCCTTGACAAGGATCAAGTCCCTGATTCCGCCTGCCATACAAAGCCTTGTTCTCTGTGCCATCACGCCGACAATCAAACCTGCTGCAAGTGACATGATAACCGGAGCGTGCATGCTGCCCGGGCCCTTCTCGCTGAAGACGAAGAGAGACGGTACGGCAACAAACAGGATGAAGAGAATAACATTGACTGCAGGAAGTGCTGCACCTTCAAGTTTATTCTGTTTATACGCTCTTCCAAGAGAGAAACCGTTCTGAAGGAATACACATCCTATTGCTATACCACATACAAAGCCGACCAGAGCTACCAGTGCATTAAGGTCACCGCCTGCAAGTCTCAGTACCATTCTGAGCGGGCATCCGAGGAAGGAGAGAGCTCCAACCATAACAAAAAAGCCGAGAATAAATCTGGTGAAGGGGGCTGAGCCTCCGCGTGGCTTGAACTCACCCTTACAGAGGGCGACAATGAACGAACCCAGTACGATTCCGATGATTTCGGGTCTGACATACTGGACGACACCTGCATTGTGGAGCTTGAGAGCTCCTGCTGTGTCACGAACGAAACATGCGATACAGAATCCCATGTTCTTTGGATTGCCGAATGCTGTCAGGATGACAGCAAGGGCACCGACAATTAATCCCGCAATGGCGAGATTACGCTTTTCCTTTGTGAATTTCATTTTTTTATCCCTGTCTGGTATTCTTCCATAATATTTTAGAAAAAACAATGACTTTTTATTCTTTTCTATTTCGCTCTGTGTTATTATCTCCTCATGCAAAGAATCTACCTCGATAATGCTGCTTCATCCTTCCCGAAGGCTCCGGGAGTCGGGGATGCAATGAAAGATTTCATTGAAAACGGAGTGGTGAACCCGAACCGCACCGAGAGTGAGCTTTCATTCTCCCTTTTCAATACCATCTACTCACTGAGGACTATGATAGCCTCTCTCTACTCATACAATCACCCTGAGGCTATATGCTTCACAAACAATGTCACAGAGGCACTAAACCTCATAATCAAGGGACTTCTAAAAAGGGGTGACCATGTCATAATATCATCGGGAGAGCACAATGCAGTTATGAGACCCCTTGTGCAATGGGGGATTGAGTATTCGCTCATACCATCTGACAGGAGAGGATTCAATAACTACTCAACACTGGAGAATCTTCTGAAAAATAACACAAAAGCTGTCATCATGTGCCATGCAGGCAATGTCAGCGGAGCAATACAGACTCTTGATGAGGTGAGTGAGTTTACAAAAAAACACAACTTGATGTTCTTCCTTGATACCGCACAGTCTTCTCCGTTTGTGCCTGTCAGCATGGAAAAACAGAACCTCACCGGCATATGTTTCACCTGCCACAAGTCCTTCCTCGGCCCGGAGGGAGTCGGAGGAGTCCTTCTGCAGCGTGAAACGGCTGAGACAATCCCCCCTCTTATCAGTGGTGGAACCGGAAGCGAGAGCGACAGCATCCTTATTCCGTCGTCCCTCCCGGACAGGCTGACTGCAGGAACAGAGAACCTCCCGGGGCTTGTGGGAACAGAGACCGCACTCAGATATACTCTCAATAATCTTGATAGATTAAGAGAAAATTCAATTGAAATGACCAGACTTCTGATGGAAGGAATAGAGGAAATTCCATCTCTCAGAATAGCGGGCGCAGGAATAAATGATGAGAGGAGCAGTGTTGTGTCTGTCATATCGTCAAAGCACGATATAGCCCAGATCTCATCACTCCTTCTTGAAAAGGCTAACATAGAAACTAGGGTGGGGCTCCACTGTGCTCCTATGGCACATAAGGCACTCGGGACATTCCCAACCGGAACACTCAGGTTCTCTCCCGGGCCGTTCACAACAAAGGACGAAATAGATACAGCAATAAAAACTCTTAAGGAGATAGAAAATGAAGACTGAGTATTATGCCATATTGCTTGAAGCTTTAAGAAACGGGGATATAGAGAGACATACATCTGAAGATGGAGAATATGTTGAAATCCTTCAGGGCGGAAAGACTCTGTATTCCGACTCCACCTCCCCGCTTACTGAATACATGACTGAATACATTAAGGCCGAACCCCATATCGTAATTTTTGGAGCCGGACATGTGTCAAAGGCGCTCTACGAGTGTGCAAGACTCATCTCAATGGAGGTGACAGTGATTGATGAGAGAAGCGAGACAGCTAATAGAGAGAGATTTCCGGAGGCAGAAGTCATATGCATGCCATACGATGAATTCTTTTCTTCCTCTCACTCATTCTTCAGACCTTACTTTGTAATCATGACACATGGTCACGCATATGACTCGAAAGCACTTGAGTGGTGTCTCAGGCAACCATCGTCCTACATCGGCATGATAGGAAGCAAAGGCAAGGTCGCAGCAACCTACCAGAAGATGCTTGAAAAGGGATTTCCCCAAGCTGAACTTGACTATGTACACTCCCCGGTTGGCATAAAAATCGGAGCAATAACACCCGAGGAGATAGCCGTTTCCATACTTGCCGAGATAATCTCCGTCTTTAGAAGCATCAAAACGGCTTTCACGATTTCAGAGGAATACCTCTCCTCCGTCTCAAATAAGACAGGCGTATCAGCACGAATCATCGGAAAATCAGGCTCCGCCCCGCGTTCTGTCGGCTCTGAGCTATTCTACTCAGCTTCCGACGACTCATTTTACGGGACAGTCGGAGGTGGAGCTGTCGAAAAGGCAACAGAAGATGAATGCAGAAGACTCTGGAAGAGCTGTGAGAAGAGCAGGATCATACACTATAATCTCTCAGCGAAGGGAGATCTTTCGATGATATGCGGTGGTGATGTGGACATGCTGTTCTCCCGCGTTGAGTAGGTCAGAGGATTTTCACCACCTCATCAAGGTCTCTCTCAGTCGTTGACCAGGAAGTGCAAAAACGGACAACAGAACGTCCGCTGTCATATTTTCCCCAGCGCTCGAAGATAATCTTTTCTTTGAGAGTTTTGATTTTTGCATCATCCATAATGAAAAAGAGCTGGTTGGTAGGACTCGGCCATGCTTCTTCATATCCCTTCTCCTTCATGATTTCTCTGAGGCGATGCGCCCTCTTTATGCCGACCTCTCCAAGAGAGAGGTAATAATTGTCGGTAAAGAGAGTATCGAACTGGAGCCCCAGAAGCCTTCCTTTGGCAAGGAGTGCCCCCTCCTGTTTCTTCATCTGGGCTAAGTTGACCGGGCAGATTTTATCCTTTATGACAACTGCCTCCCCGATTATTGCACCACACTTGGTCCCGCCTATGTAAAAAACATCAGAGAGAGTGGCAATATCGGTCAAAGTTACATTGTTTTCCGGCGATGCAAGGGCATAGGCAAGCCGTGCCCCGTCGATAAAAAGATACAGCCCGTATGCATTGCATATATTCCTGATGGCAACCAATTCCTTCTTCGAATAGATGGTACCGATTTCCGTCGGTTGTGAAATATAGACCATCTTAGGGGTGACAAGAGCCTCTTTCGGCTCACTGTCCATATATTCTTCCATGTAAGCAGAGAGACGCTCCGGCACGATCTTGCCGGCTGTCGCCTCAAGTGCAATGACCTTATGGCCGGTGTATTCGATTGCCCCTGCCTCATGTACATTTATGTGTCCGCTTCCCGCTGCGATGACCCCCTCTGAGCGAGCGAGCAGCGTGCTTATCACAAGCTGGTTGGTCTGTGTCCCGCCTGCCACGAGAGTCACCATCACATCGTCCCGGCAAAGTGCGGCCTTTATCTTTCTCACAGCTGAGAAAGTATACTCATCATTACCATATCCTGACTGAGGAGTGTCATTCTCCTCAATGAGACGTCTGAGAATATTAGGCGCCATACCGTTATTGTAATCACATTCAAATGAAACCATATAACCATTGTATTGAAATGGGGAAAGGATGAGAATCATTGGACTTCCAGGATATGAAAAAATCTCCCGCCCCCATCATGGGAACAGGAGAGATAATTCAGCTAAGAGTCGCATCTTTAAGCCTTGAATAAAGGAAGCCGTTCTCTGCATAAAGTTCGAAGGTCCCCGTCACGGTTATCTCGGAGCCGACCTCCGGATAATCATCCGGGTATGTACTGTCCCCCTTCAGAACAAATTCAAATCCCTGGGCACAGCAGGAGGATGCATCAGCGACGACACATGCAAAAGTCTTCTCTTTTGTCTTAGTGTCTTCATAGACAGTGAATATTCCATTCATTCTCACTGTCTTCCCCAGGTAATTCCCGGGATTATTCGTCATATTATAAGCCTCGGAATATGCCATAGTGCTGCTGAGGGCGGTCATGTCAACATCGACATCCGAATCAGATGCATTATCCTCTCCGCTACAAGATACAGCCAATATAAGAAGCAAAACCACCAATACCATATATGTTAATCTTTTCATTTTTTTACACCTCCGATAAATGAGCTCAATATCCAGGAAAGGGCGAAAGCTATAAGCTGTACGGCGACTATAGTTGATCCCACCGGCGTACCCATGAGGATTGAAGCCAGAATACCTATGAGGGAGCAGACTACAGAAAGCACAGCAGCACATATCGTCACGCTCCGAAAGCTCTTGAAAACTCTCATGGCTGAAAGAGCGGGAAAAATCACGAGGGCGGAAATCAACAGCGAGCCGACAAGATTCATTGCAAGCACAATAATCACCGCCACAATTATAGCAATCAGAAGATTATAAAGCTCTGCCTTCGTCCCTGTCGCCTTGGCAAAATTTTCATCAAATGTCACAGCAAAGATTTTGTTGTAGAAGAGTACAAATACAGCAACCACAATAATAGACATTACAACACATACCCAGACATCCGCCTTTGAGAGGGTCAGAATCGAAGTCGAGCCGAACAACGTGCTGCAGACATCTCCGGAGAGATTCGTCGAGGATGAGAACCTGTTCAGAAGAAGATAGCCGACAGCAAGGGATCCCACCGAAATTACAGCAACTGCTGCATCTCCCTTAATCTTTGTATTCTGTCCGGTTCTCAGAAGGAGTACTGCTGCCAGGATGGTAATCGCCATAACAAGCGGGATATCATTCGTGACCTTCAATATTGTTGCAATTGCTGTTGCACAAAATGCCACATGTGAGAGTCCATCACCAATGAATGAGAACCTCTTGAGAACAAGCGTCACACCGAGAAGTGATGAACAAAGTGCTATCAAAACCCCGACTATAAGAGCATAACGCACGAAGGGATAAGTCAGATAGAAAGATAATTTGTCAATTACTGTCGTCATAGTGTCTCGGTCTCCTTTTCTGTGCTTCTGATGTATTCCTCTTTAGTTTTGAAGAAGACATCCTTCCCTATATGGAGTATGTGGCTTGAATACATCAACGCAGCAGAGATGTCGTGGGAAATCATAATCACTGTTATCCTGTCTCTTTTATTGAGTTCCTCAATGAGAGAGTACATCTCTGCCGTAACCTTCGGGTCAAGACCGGAGACAGGTTCATCCATGAGGAGGATCCTCCGTGTTGCACACAGAGCACGTGCAAGAAGCACTCTTTGCTGCTGTCCCCCGGAGAGCTCACGGTAACAGCGATTGGAGAGATTCTCGATATGCATTCTCTCCATGGCCTCTGTGGCAAGCCTCTTCTCATCCCTGCTGTAGAACGGTCTGAGGCCACAGTGGCCCTGGCATCCGGAGATAACAATCTCCCTCACAGATGCGGGAAAATCCTTCTGTATAATTGTCTGCTGGGGAAGATATCCGATTTCATTCTTCTCAAGCCCATCTCCAGATATTATTTCACCACCAAGTGGAGCCTGGAGCCCCAGAATAGTCTTCATAAGGGTACTCTTACCGGAGCCATTCTCCCCGACGATAGAGAGATAATCTCCCTCAGAGACCTCAAAACTAATGTTTTCAAGAACAGCCTTTCCGTCATATCCGACAGAGAGGTTCCTACAAATCAATTGAGCCATACCGCCTCCTAATTCAATGCTTCTTCAAGCACAGAGAGGTTATGTTCCATGACAGAAAGATATGTAACCCCGTTCTTCACATCCTCCCCTGTCGTTGACTGCATGGAATTCATGCTGAGTATCTTCTGGTTCTTTTCTGCAGTGTTCTCTACTATTGTCTGGGCAATCCTGTGCTTTGTCCCGTCAATGGTCATGACACATTTCAGGCCAAGTTCGTCAACCTTGCGGGCAAGGAACGAGACTGTCTCAAAGCTTGCCTCAGTCTCGGCAGAGCATCCCGAAAACGCCGCATAGTACTCCAGGCCGTAATCATCCATCATGTACCTGAATGGGAAACGGTCACCGAAGAGGACTGTCCTCTGTTCTGCCTTTCCGACAACCTCCTTATACCTTCCATCCAATTCAGAGAGCTTTGAGATATATGAATCGGCATTGGCCGAATAAGTTTCCTTGTAAAGAGGATCAATTTCACAAAGGAAAGAAGAGATTACGCTGACAAATTTCTCAGCATTTCTGAGGGAAAGCCAGACATGCTCATCATACTCAGTCTCTTCTTCCTCATGGTCATGATCATTCTCCATTCCCTCTACAGCTTCCTCTTCCTTCGCACTCTCTCCGAGGACTTCCAGAAGATTTATGACCTTCATGTGTTTATTTCCTGCGTTCACTAATGCATCATCCACCCATTCGTCAGACTCGCCTCCGACATAGATGAAAAGGTCGCAATTAGAGATTTTTACAATATCATCAACGGTCGGCTGATAGCTGTGAAGGTCTACTTTGCTGTCAAGGAGCATTGTGATGTCAATATCACCGGCCCTGTCCCCGGCTATCTCCCTCACCCAGTCATACTCAGGAAAAATTGTTACGACAACACTTATTCTGCTGTCCACACTATTAGATCTATTCTGTTTTCCACAGCCGGCAAGAACACACAGCATTGCCAGGATGGAAAGCAATATCATTACTTTGTTTTTCATTAGTTAAATATATCTCCAGATTATCATTAAGAAAGTATTGCAATGCATAATACGGGGGAAGGAAGCACAACACTCCAGTCTGTCCAGAAAAAGACAGACTACACCCCTGTATTGTTTTTTCTTTCAATCTGAGAGTTTAACTTTGAATGATACGAGATTACTGGAAGGAACGCTGTCACTGAATGCCGAGATGACCTTCCATAGAGTACACATACCCACAGCCGAAGAAGCCAGGATACAAAGTACCAGAGAGAGCTGTTTGAGGGCACTCTCACACACATTGATCTGATAACAAATCAGGCAGTTTTTACCGACACAGCAATGTCTTGTCTCCGCTGCGACATAGAAGGAGCAACAAAGTATGACAAGAATCATGGCAAAAATCATCAATAATGAAATGATTTGTCTCTTTCCCTTGGTCATCTTGTCTCCTTACGCCCTGTTTGCGTCAGTCACACTTTATACGTGTAGATGTTATAATTGTCAACACATACAAGAATCCTTTCAAGGCATATTCAGTGTAGTTTTTGTGTTTTACTCATCTTCCACAGAAGACCGTATCAATTCCTGAGACATCCGATAGGAACAACCAGTACTCCGTCAGGACGTTTGTATGCATATCTTCCGACCGCAGTCAACACCATGAGAAACGAAGGAGAGTTCATTTTTGCAATATCGATTCTATCACTAAGTTTCAGGAGGTTCCTCGCACCTTCATCAATGAGGCTGTCCCCACCCAATTTTATCTCAATAAGAGCATAGGAACCGTTTCTAAGGTGGATTACAGCATCACATTCCAGATTAGTATTATCCCTGTAATGGTAGACACACCCTCCAATGCTGTCAGCATATATACGAAGATCCCTCACACACAACGTTTCAAAAAGAAAACCGAATGATGCAAGATCATTTATAAGGTCCGCAGGGCCAGCTCCCAGACTCGCTACAGCAATTGACGGATCAACATAATACCGTGTATCAGTTGTCCTTATAGCAGATTTTGATCTCAGATTCGGATTCCAGGCAGCCATATCCTCAACAACAAAAATACGCTTCAAAGCATTGATATAAGTCTTCACAGTTTCATCATCGGACGAAACATCCCCAGCAATTGTTGCATATGATATCTGACTGCCCATGTTCCTGGCATAACTTCTCATAATCTTCTTTACACGTTCAGGATTTTTCTCTATCCCGTCAGCCCTGCTTATATCTGAGTTGACTACGCCATCATAATAATCAACTGCCTGCTGAAGTGCAGCTTTCGTCCCCAAATCCACGGCGGCAGGCCATCCTCCCCTGCACAATAGGAATGCTATATCATCCAAAGCAAGGATGTTATTACCATCGACATCGCCATTACCTATGAAAAGAGAAGAGAGTCTTACTTCCCCGGACGATTCTCCTGATTCAAAGAGGCTCATCGGCCTCATCATCAGCCATGAAAAACGGCCTGTACCGGAATGGGAAATAAGAGATGTGTCAGCAGGGACAGCAGAACCAGTCAGAATAAACTGTCCAGTTTTCCCCCTGTTATCTACTTCGAATCTGACAGTATCCCAAAGTGTCGGAGCCAGTTGCCATTCATCAAGAAGTCTTGGCGTTTTTCCCCTTAAAAGTTTCTGCGGGTCAATCCTGGCCAAAGCCAGATTCTGCTCCTTCTCTATCGGTTCATCCACTCTGAGAACACTACCAGACTGCATTAATGCAGTTGTGGTCTTGCCACACCACTTAGGCCCCTCAATCAGAACTGCACCTTTACCTTCCAGCTTATCTCTCAGGATTTCATCTGCAATTCTTTTCTTGTATTCATTTTTCATAAGAATATCTTAGCCTATTTTCGGAAAGTTGTAACGATATTTTTCGGAAAGATGTAACGGAATTGTTCGGAAAGTTGTAACAAAAGGGCTTCCGTGTGTGTACTAGTCAATAGAAGTAGACAAAAAAAATATACTTTTTCATTTCTCGTTTTCTAAAGTTTACAAACTGCATATTTTTCTCAATTTTTATTTTTCAAAAGTAGACAAATAAGCCATTTTTCTGCTTTTTGTGTTTTCAAAAGTAGACACGGTAACTATTCAGTCACCCCTAAACGAGGACACTAGCCAATAGAGTATCTGCTGTTCCGTTAAGGACAGCTTTTATCATGTCTGATCTGCTAATACCGTTCTTCTGAGCTGTATCGAGAACTGTCGTAACTGCAGCATAGTCATCCAATCCTCCTGATGTTCGGAAGGTTTTTGAGACAGCTTTACGGATTTTTGAACCTCGAAGACTTCGCTCGCTTCTTAATGCGAAATTTCGCATTAAGAAGCTTATGCGCGGTTTTGGAAAAT
>CAVHPV010000026.1:0-28512 GCA_963638045.1 Faecalibacterium sp. CAG:74
GTACCCTATCTTGTACCCTATCTTGTACCCTATCTTGTACCCTATCTTGTACCCTATCTTGTACCCTATCTTGTACCCTATCTTGTACCCTATCTTGTACCCTATCTTGTACCCTATCTTGTACCCTATCTTGTACCCTCGTGTTCACTGGAGCAGGAGAGGATTGAAGTGAGTTGCTCTCTTCTGTATTAACTTGGGGGGTACTTGAGGGGTACTTGGGGGGTACTTGAGTGACATCGTTAGTCGTGTCATTTAATGGTATAGCCCAGGAGGTATCTTCTTTCCCCCAGTTCTTGTTTTTCAGCGTGACATACAGCATGAATTCGGATTGTTTGTATTCAGGTTCTGGGAGCCCCGCACTCTTCATGTCCCTGTAGATACGGTCGACACCTTCTCCGAATTCCTTCACAAGATCATACTCATTCAACAGCTCAACGATTTTAGGATTACGCGAGAAGTGGTATTCCCTAATATTGTTAATGCGGACAAGCCCGGGAAGTGTTCCTGGACTCTCCACAAGAAAATGGTCATCAAACATCTTTATCTGGATATCTGTTCCCATGATGCTGTAGTCTCTGTGTGCTACGGCATTCATTATTAGTTCCGTCCAGCAGAATTCTGGGTATTCAGGAGTAGTCTGGAATATTGCACCCTTTCCGAGCTTTGTATACTCTCTTATCTGGGTCTTCACAAAGGCGGTGACATCATTCACTTGATCAAGTAATCGTCCAGTGAATTTGACGTCCTTGATTACATTCATTCTGTCACCGACCTCAGCTGTCGTACCTTCATAGCGGATGAAACGGACACGGGCGCGGGGAAAGAATTTCTGAGGATTTTTCCCGAAAAGGAGAATGGCAGCTCCACTGATTTTATCTTCTCCATCTGAAACGGTAACAAACTCATTGTTATGTCTCAAATAGAACTCCGCATCACCTTTTGTATAACCGATTTTTCTGCAGTATTCATTGACAAAATCGAGATCTATGTCATCAATTGTTGCCCTCGCCACATACTGGTCTTCAAAGTACCTGATCCCTTTTGCATAGACAAGCTGGAGCCTTTGCTCAAATTTCAGCTTCTTGCTTTTGTCTCCCACTCGTAGATAGACTTCATCGGCCTGATTGGCAATGACCTGGTCAGAAGGGAAGACATGCATAATCAACACGTGATTGGGCTGTCCTTTACAGTCTGTAACATCAAGAGTATTCAGTTCGGCCTTTACACTTGGAGAGCAGTAATCATATGGAACGCGGACAAGTTCATTGATGTTCCTTTGATAATCATCTATTCCTGTAATGGTTCCGTCATCCTCTATGCCGACAGCAAGAAATCCACCATCAGCATTAGCCATGGCAACAACAGGTACAGCAAAATCTGCTGCTTTGATTCGTGCCGATTTTCTGTCAATAAACTGCTTCTCTGTACAATACTGAAGATCTTCGATTCTTTCAGGGTCAAACAATGTATTAACTCCCACCTGTTATAGAATTATATATTAATAATTATACCTTATAACCATGCATGCTATCAAGAATTAGGTGCTCTTGTGGCATCCTCTTAGCTACTCAATTTTGATGTACGTCTTATATCTCTATTGATATCTCTCCGGTTCTTTCTTTATGCTTACTTGTATAAATCCTCACCGCTGATCAGAACAAAGTCACAGCCCTCAGAAAAGTCGAATCCTGCAGAGCAGACAAAGCCTGTCTTCGCAGCTTCTATTCCTTTTATATTTGAAAGTTGGTCTTTCTCTTTGTTGGCTTCAGAAAGAGTCATTGGCTTTTCGTAATACTTGCATTCGTAGAAGTCATAGAGATTACCAGTACGTTTGATTACGCAGTCGAATTCTCCGTTGGCTCTGCCTGTCGGATCATCGTACCAATAGGTTCCATAATCTTCTATCTCCTTGAATTCGCCCTTCCCGGACATTCTGTGAAAATATTGAAGTGTGATTTCTTCAAATCGTCTGGAAATAAAGTCAATGATAGCATTCTCGATGAATCTGTCGTAATACTGTTCTTCGTTGATTCTTGATATTGTTCCGGCTGAGCCGAAGATGAAGGAGAAGTAGAAGCGTATGAGATTGTCTGTAATCTCATAGAACTGTTTCTTTTTGTCATTCTTTCGATTAATGGGTTCTGTCTTCTTGATAGTCTCCATATCAAGAAGTATTTTCAGCTGCTTATCAAGTAGACCGGTCTCCGAGTTGCTGATATGATCCCTGATTTCAGTGTAGCGTTTCTTTCCGTTTTTAAGTGTCTCCAGAATCCTGACGTCGTACGACTTCCTGATTTCCTTCAGCATAACGTTTTCGATATGGGACCTTATGATTCCGTTCTCAGGAAGTAGAAGACGTACGATATTCTCTTTCAACGAACTATTGCTGTCGATATTTTCAAGTACATATGGGCAGCCTCCGAATACGGCATAGAAGGCAATCTTATCCCTGAAGGGGAGAGAGGAATAGAAACAGGAGGCATCGCGGTAGTCGAAGTCCCTCAAGTGAAGAAGGAGTGAGAATCTTCCGAAGAGAGGATTATCCTCCATAAGGAGCTCCTTCATTATTGTAATGTAGGAACCGCATAGTATGAGCTTGACATTGCCCGGAAGAGAGTCAATCACTCTTTGCATATATGAGTCTACCTCATTTTTTTTGCCGGTCTCCTTAAGGTATGGATATTCATCTATGATAAGGAGGATCTTTCTGTCAAGTTTACCCAGATAGTCGAACATGGCAAAGATTGAGTCGTAATGGATGGTTGGGAGTGACAGGCTTTCCGATACACTTTTGTAGAGTAGATCCAGGTTTCCCTCGAATGTGCTCGCTACGCAAAGGTGATTGATTACCAACCCTTCAAATGAAGATGCAGCCTCCCTGATCAATGTGAATTTTCCGACTCTACGTTTTCCATATACAAGAACAGCTGTCTTACGCTTCCACTGTCCGAGTTCGTCCCTGAGTAATTTCAATTCTCTCTCTCTGCCTACAAACACATTAACCTCCTTGTTATGTACACATTTTACTTGAAGGATTATTATCTGCCAAGTTTCTGAATAAAAATTCTCTGAAAAATTATTCAGAAACATTCTCCTGCTTTTTATTCGTCTCTTTTGCTTTGTTAGTCTATACTCTTACTCGGAGGATGATATGACAAGTTTTGTTTTATGCGGGACGGGATGGCGTGCTGAGTTCTATTTGCGGATAGTCACCGCTCTCAGGGATGAGTTCAGAATAGCTTCTATCTATACACGGAGGGAGGAGAGGAGAAAAGAGCTCTCAAACCTGGGATACAACGCTGTGACAAACCTTGATGAGGCGCTCTCTTTTGTCCATGACGGGGTAATCGTGGCAAGTGGAAAGGATGGTTTTCTTCCTCTTCTCATTGAACTTGATCAAAGAGGGGAGACGATACTCACCGAGACTACCTTTCTGCCACTCAGTGAAGCGGAGCTGGAGAGGGCTTCTGTTATCCCCGGCTATACTCTTGAGCAATATTGGCATACTCCTCTCTACAGCTCTATACGCTCATCTCTTCCCCTTATCGGAAAGATAAACAGTGTGTATCTCTCCTCTCTTCACAATCATCATGCTGCCTCGATAATGCGGGTGATTTTTCCCTCTCTTAAGGTCAAGAAAGTGAGAAGGCTTCTTGAGACGAAGGGAAGATGTCTCAGAACTGGCAGTCGCAAAGGCCTTGAGAGGGATGGTGATATTGAGGAATATACACGGAAGATCACCTCTGTTGAGTTTGAGAGTGGCGAAGTCTTCATTACTGACTTCTCCTCCAACCAATATCACAGCTATATTATTCCGTCGAAGATAGAGATTCGCGGCGAGCGGGGCGTAATAACAGAAAAGGGGATCACATATATAGGGGATGAGGGCTATCCGATAGCAGAGGATTTCGTCTTCCATAGGGAGGAGAACAAACTCAATCAAACTCCGACACTCTCGCATGTGACACTTGGAAGCAGGGTAGTGTACAAAAATCCCTTCTATCCGGCACCATTCTGTGATGATGAGATAGCATTATCCATGATGCTCAGAGAGTTCAGTGATGGAAGACTCACTTCTTCAATCCGGGATGGCATTGAAGATGCAAGAATTGGGAAAAATTTCTAAAAACTAAATAACTAGGTCATTTTTTGACCTACTTGTGGGTGTATAATCAGACTGTCAGTAGGGGAATTGCTGTCTTATGGGGCTGATTTCTTTCAGAGAGGGGAGTGATAATTTACATTTTCCCTGCGACAGGTGACGGGGGTGTCACATGTAGACATCCTCGTCACTCTTCTTTTTCACCATGAAGAACGAGAGAATGAAGAGAAGCACGATGAAAATGAGGAAGTACAGAGCACTCTCCTCTGTGTTGAGTGAACATAAAAAGTCGTATGTTCCATGCAGGAGAATCGGGAAGACAAGTGTCAATACACGTGAAACCAATACCAGCCCCCTGTCTCCTTCCAGATCATGACGCTTCTCCTTGCCGTACCACACTCCCATGAAGACACCGAAGGAGCAGTGGCCGGGGATGGCTGTGACGGCACGGGTGAGGGCAACGGAAAGGCCGTAGCGGAAGACATACAGGATGTTTTCCCATAGTGCGAATCCGAGTGATACTGCTACAGCATAGACAACCGCATCATATTGGCAATTGAATTCGAAGCTGTAATATGTCCTCTTTCTCAGAAGGATGTATTTTGACATCTCCTCACTTATTGCAACTACCACGTAGTACATGAGTATATTGTACAGGAGGGTTGGACTGTCGAAGTAGAGCGAAAGAACGTATGAGCCTATTTCTTCGAGTATCATGGCAATGACTGTCGAGAAGATACCGGAGACAATCAATAGAAGAATGAATACAGGGTTCTCCTTCTCGAGTTTGTCGGCTTTATAAACTTTGACAAGAAGAAAGATTGCCGGGATTACGGCAGACAGTATGAGAATGGTTCTCGGTAAAAGCAGAATGGCTAACATTGTTTTTCTCCCTCATCTATTGTAATCACATTTACGGCATTGTGTCATAATATGTTCGCTTCCTTCCCTGTAGCATATTCCCGCCCACTTGCATATGCTCTGGAGGATTGGGACTACAGATTTGCCTCTCTCGGTGAGTTCATATTCGACGTGTGGAGGAATCTCATTGTATTGGACACGGTTTACGAGGCCGTCCTTGATGAGCTCTTTGAGAGTGGAGGCAAGGACAGTATCGGTAATGTTGATCATTTCATTTCTTATTCCACTGTATCTCAGGACCTTCTTTTCATTGAGGACACATATTATACGGGATTTCCATTTCCCTCCGAAAATCTCGAGCCCGTGCTCAAGTGGACAGCGGATATCATCTTCAAGTTTCTTCTGGTACATGGTGTTATCTTAGTAGCATTCTGCTGTTTTGGGTAGTTACTAAAAAATTTATAAGTAACTAATAAATTTCTTTATATCTTCTTTTCTTATAGTGAATTAGCTATACTTGCCATACATTATCACATAGGAGGCTTTCAAAATGAAAGTTAAAGCGTACTTGGAAATCACAATGTTTATCGATGAGAAGAACCGTCCGGCAGCAGCAAAGGTCTATACAGACTACCGTGAACCTTTTCTGAAGACAATCAAGGGGGCACTTACAAAGGAACTTCTCGTGAGGGAGGAAGATGTACAGGTTATCCACGGGTTCGACAGCATGGAGGATGCAAAGGCTTATCTTGACTCAAATCTCTTCAAAAAGGATGTTTTTACTGGTCTTAAGCCGACTTGGAGCAAGGAGCCTGATGTCAGATTTTATGAGGTGTGCTGAAAAATTGTAAAATTTCCGATTTTTTAGTAAACAAAACCGACAATTGTCTGTATTATATTGTTGACATGTGGCATAAGCCATCTGTCAGTTTGGTGTTGGGTGAACCTGTTCTAACTCTGAAAGACCACTACCCCCCTCTTTAAATGGTCTTGTCGGAATGGGTTTACCTCTTCTTTTTGAGTGCAGAGAAGATATCTCTCTTCATGAATTCGATAGCTTCGACATTGCGTCCGTTAATCATTTGCCATATTGCCGTCTCGGCTTCCTCTCTTCCTCTTGCATGCTTGAAGGGAAGAAAACCGTGCATGGAACTCTCGCTTATGAGAACCTTCCCCTTTACGCCCTCTTCTGCAAGTTTCTCACCGTAGAGTACAGCATCGTCGAGAAGGGGATCCGTCCCCGCAGCTATTATGAGGGTTGGCGGCATACGGGTAAGGTCAGAGGCAAGTAGGGGGCTCATCAAAGGTGAAAGGCTGTCCTTGGGTTCCCTTGAGTAAGTCTTTATGTAGAAGCTCAGCATGCGCTGTGTGAAAACCGGCGTCTCCTTATATGATTCCATTGACTGGGTACGGAGTCTGCAATCGGTCATCGGATAGAGGAGTATATTGCCTTCCGGAACGGGACCTTTACGGTCTCTCAGGAGCATCGTTGTTGTTATTGCAAGGGTAGCACCGACTCCGTCGCCTGCGATATAGACACGGTCCGGGTCTGTTTTCCAGTATTTGATTCCCTCCATTGTCCAGAGAACAGCATCATAGCAGTCTTCATTTGCTGTCGGGAACTTGTATGCGGGGGCCAGCCTGTAGTCTACAAGAAGGACGGCACATTCCATCCTGTGGGCAAAATACTTGAGATATGTCAAGTAGAAATCCATATTGGCATGGATGTATCCGCCTCCGTGGAAGAAGATGACGAGGGGCAGTGGTTCCTTCTCCGCCATTTTCTTGTCGAATATAAAGTAGGAGGCTATCGTCTTTCCATCAGATACCGGGATTATATAGGTTGTTACTGATATCGCACGTGACGTGTGGACAAGATACCGGTTCTTTGTTCCTCTCGGGAAGTTCACGCTGTTGAGGTTTTTTATTTCATCAGGAGTCAAGGTTTCGGGGGAGAGGGAGAAGAATTTTTCGAACCCCTCGATAAAGAGCCTGTCACTCCTGTCATATTTCATTTCAGACATAACGCTATTTTCTTACATACTCCCATACATTGCAATATGTTAAGAAATCCCGCTCAAAGCACGTTCTTTGCAGGGTACTTCGGCTCTGACGTGAAGAGTATGCCGAGTTTTCTGAGGCCTGCACTGTCTCCCGGGGAGGGGATGTGGGTCATATGGACTTCAGTTCCCCTGAGAAGCGGGAGCTTCTCCAGGGCAAGCCTGCTTGTCTCATCCTCCGCACTCGACATAGCAAGGGCGGTGAGAGTTTCATCCAGGTTCAACGACACTCCCTTTCCGCTGAGGAGATCCCTCTTCATCTTTGTAATGGCTGAAATGACCTTCCGGCTTATGAGGTCCTCCTCCCTCTCTATACCTGCAAGCACTTTGAGGGCATTGAGCACAAGTGCACTTGAGGCATGGAGATCCATTGAGTTGTGTGCTGTGACAATTCTTCCGTCCGGGAGCTCGATTGCTGCAGCACAGACCGTTCCGTCCTTTCCTTTGCCGCTTTCAATTGCTTTTTCAAGTTCCTCTCTTGCTGGAAGAACGACTTTACGCATCTCTGGAGTGAGTCCGGACTTGTCCATAATCGAATTCATCCTGAGAACCGTATCTTCTCCAGTGAGCCCTGAAGCATAGTCGGTAAGAGTCTGGAAGTAACGTCTTATAATCTCCTGTCTTCCTGCTTCCCTGCATACCTCATCATCAATAATGCCGAAACCGCAGCGGTTGACGCCCATGTCGGTGGGAGACTTATAGGGGCACTCCTCTCCGCTTATACGCTCGATTATTTTCTTAAGGAGAGGAAAGGCTTCGAGGTCTCTGTTGTAGTTGACTGCAACAGTGCCGTAGGCATTGAGATGGAAGTGGTCAATGAGGTTCACGTCCCCGAGATCGACTGTAGCCGCCTCATAGGCGATGTTCACAGGGTGATCGAGCGGCAGGTTCCAGATAGGAAATGTCTCATACTTCGAGTATTGGGGCTTTTCGCCTCTCTTGGCCTCATGGTACATCTGGCTGAGACATGTTGCGAGCTTTCCGCTTCCCGGGCCGGGAGCATTCACTATGACAACAGGTGCTTCAACGGGGATGTATTCATTCTTCCCATATCCATCATCAGAGACGACAAGGTCAATGTTTGTCGGGTATCCGGGAGTGGCGGGATGAGTGTAA
Source organism: Faecalibacterium sp. CAG:74 (assembly GCA_963638045.1). Lineage (GTDB taxonomy): Bacteria > Spirochaetota > Spirochaetia > Sphaerochaetales > Sphaerochaetaceae > Ornithospirochaeta. Next base: position 8,140 of record CAVHPV010000026.1, read on the forward strand.
ACGTTAATTCCCATCCTCTCGAGTTTTTCCTTGAAGAGGACGGCTGAGGTCTGACCGGTGAAACGGGTGATGACAACCTTGTTGCACTTGAGGCCGTAACGGGCGAAGTCATCAATCATCTTCAACACATCTGCATCATAGCTTATGCCGAAGTCGCCCCTCATCTTCCTCTTCTCGATATCACCGGCGTAGATGCATATGATTATATCGAGATGTTCCTTCAGAGACTGGAGGACAGCCATCTTGTTGTTCGGGTCGAAACCCGGAAGGACACGCGAGGCATGGAGGTCATAGAGGAGCTTTCCTCCACACTCTATGTAGAGTCTTCCTTTTCTTGCCTTGACACGATCCAGGATAAACCTGGTCTGCTCCTCGATATACTTATTGCTGTCAAATCCTTTTCTGAACATATACACCTCAAAGAAATCCCTTCCGGAAAGGAAGGGACTGAATTAATTATTTAAGTAAATTGCTGAAAGCAAGGAGTACCTCATCGCCCTCACAGCCGGAGAGTACCTTCTTTGCAAGTTTTTTGCCGAGCTGTACTCCCTCCTGGTCAAAGGAGTTAAGGTTCCACAGGAAGCCCTGGAACATGACCTTGTTTTCATAATGTGCAAGAAGTGCTCCGAGTGCCTCCGGAGTGAGCTTATCTCCATAGATAAGGGATGACGGTCTTCCGCCTTCGAATTCCTTGTTCGGGTTGTCATCCTTCTTTCCGAGTGCGAATGCGACAATCTGGGCAGAGAGGTTTGCATTGAGCTTAGCCTGGCTTGTAGAACCGTCTGTTACGATGTCGAGACCGCGCTGGTTGTTTCTGAATCCGATGAACTGCAGTGGTACGATATCTGTTCCCTGATGCAACAGCTGGTAGAAGCTGTGCTGTCCGTTGGTGCCGGGTTCTCCGAAGATGACGGGACCTGTAGGATAATCGAGTGCATTACCGTTTCTGTCGACATGCTTTCCGTTGGATTCCATATCGAGCTGCTGCAAGTGTGCCGGGAACCTTGAGAGTGCCTGGGAGTAGGGGAGGATAGCCGTTGACGGGTATCCCATGATATTTCTCAAATAGAAGCCGATGAGGGCATCCATCAAAGCACCGTTCTTCTTTGAATTCTTCACAAGCGAGAGTCTGTCTTCCTCGTGAGCACCCTTAAGTAGTTTGTTGAATGCATTGAAGCCGTAGCAAAGTGAAAGTACAACACCGCCTACAGCAGAAGTGGAGGAATACCTTCCGCCGATATAGTCATCGATGAAGAAGGATGCAAGCAGAGACTTGTCCTGAGCAAGCGGGCTTGTCTTACTAGTGACAGCAACCATGTGCTTAGAAGCCACAAATCCTTCAATCGGGGAGGAAGAGAGGACATTGAGCACAAGATCCCTGTTAGTCAATGTCTCCTGTGTTGTTCCGCTCTTGGAGACAAGGACGAAGAGTGTTGTCTCAAGGTTGAGGGACGCAATTGTTGCTGCAGCATCGTCAGGGTCGACGTTCGAGATGAACTTTCCTTCAAGTGCCTTTGTCTTTGTACCCTTTGCCCAGCCTTCAAGTGCAATGTAGAGAGCTCTCGGTCCGAGGTCCGAGCCACCGATTCCTATCTGGCATATTGTCTTGAACTTCTTTCCTGTTGAGCCCTTTATCTCTCCCGACCTTACTTTTGATGCGAATTCCTTTATCTTCTGGAGTTCTCCCTTGTAGAAGTCTTCTTTGTTCTCTCCGTCTGCGATGACGTCTTTCTTGAGGACATTGCCGCGTGTTAGCTGATGGAGAACAAGTCTGTTCTCTCCTGTGTTCATCCTCTCTCCACTGAGGAGTGCCTTGTACTTTTCGATGACTTCCATCTCCTCGCTGAGTTTTTGCAAATCTCTCAATATTTCATCATCGACAGGCATTGCCGCATAGTTGTACTCCAGCCCGCCTCCGAGTTTGATATTGCTGTTTTCAATTCTCTCTTTTGTCAGTAGATCATGTAGATCTGCCTTTTTGTCATTCAAAAGCTTGGTGTAAGCTTTAGCCTCTGTTACTTTCTTATATTCCATACTAACCCTCCAAAGGTAATCTTTTGTGATTATAAGCTATTATCGTGAATTACTGTTAATCTTTTATTTCAGGAATGCGTGAATTGAATGACTCCAGGAGATCCTCCTTCGTCATTCCCTCTCTTAGAATCAGGAAGATGGTGTCATCGCCTGCAAGGGAGCCCAGAATCTCCGGGAGAGCAAGGACATCGAGGGCAAAGCCTACGCTGTTGGCATGACCCGGACGGGTCTTGATTACTCCGAAGTTTCCTGAGAACTCAATCGATATGATTCCCCTCCTGACGTCCTGTATGTAACTCTTCTCGCTCTCGCTTATGAGATCTGTGTCGGGGAGGGCATAGTAATAGCCTGACCATCCGTCGGAGATCTTTCCGACCTTCAGCATCTTGAGATCCCTCGAAAGGGTTGCCTGTGTGACGGAGTAGCCTTCCTTTTCCAACAGCTCAAGGAGAGTGTCCTGATTGTCTATCCTGTTGTTTTTTATAATCTCTTTAAGCGTCGAGAGACGGTTGTTCCTTTCTTTCATGTATAACCTTCTTTTGAATTTTTATGCAATCCTTATACATGTTAGTAGCTATATTTATGCAAATCAAGGGAGAATTATGGAGAGTTGGTGGTGAAAATTGAATTTTATTCCAGACTCTTCTTATTTTTATTCAAAAACCGGACAGAAAAAGAGTTATTTCCTACTTTTATACACATTCATATTCCGAACTTGTTCAAGAGTAAAACTCTGTGTACGATATGGGCAGAAAAATATGTCTGATTCAACAATAGATATCTTATGCTTTCTCTATGTCACGCTTGAAGTCTTTCTGGGCTTCCTCCTTTACCGCTATGGGAAGTGGAGGAGTGAAGGTGTAAGAAAATTTATCCATATACTCACGTCCTTCATAATCATACCATGCGAGATGTATGTGAAGAGCCTGTGGTGGAGAATAGCACTTCCATTTGCTTTCATCTTCATCAATTTCTTTGCCGTATGTACCAATATGATAAAGGATCTGGGGCTTAGAGATGAGAAGAGAAACACAGGGCTTGTCCTGTACCCTGTGGGGGTGACGGCTACGGTGGCACTCGAGGCACTCTCGATAATCTCCCCGGAGACTGCGATTGCGGGCGTCTTGATGCTGGGGCTCGGGGACGGGATGGCAGCTCTTATCGGCACGAGGTGGGGAAAACACACTTTCTCTGTATATGGAAAGTCAAAAAGAAGCCTTGAGGGATGTACAGCAATGGCTATGGTATCTGTTATGGTTGTTCTTCTTTTTACTGAGATGGCACTCCCGTATGCAATACTTATCGGGATAATTGTTTCCCTTATAGAAGCTCTCTCTCCTTCCTCATTCGATAATATTACAATACCGGTGCTGGCTTCCCTTGTCGTACAATTCTTTTTGGGGATATAAGGAGGAAGGTATGAGTATAGTGGGACTTCTTGACGATAAGGCGGCACTTCTTCCCTTCTGGGAGATTATCATTATATATGTGGTGCTTCTCCTTCTTATAGCAATCTTTGCACTCTGGAGAAAGTGGCTGACACCATTCGGCACAGCGGGGGCATTCACGCTGGGGTTCATCGTCCTCTACCTGGGGGGATTCTCAGCTTTCTCTCTCTTCTTTTTCTTTTTTTTCTCCTGTTCAATCCTCTCGAAAATGAAGAGGGCATATAACAAAATGGAGAAGAAGGGAAGCCGGAGAGATCTCATGCAAGTTCTGGCAAACGGACTTCCGGCAGTCCTTGCCCTCTTTCTCTCCCGTTCTCCACATTTCTACATGATAGCTCTTGTGGGCTACTCTTCGTCCCTTGCCGAGGCTACATCCGATACCTTTGCAAGCACCTTCGGAATCATGAGCAAACATGACCCGGTATCGATAATAACCTTCACAAAAGTTCCGAAGGGAATAAGCGGGGGTGTTACAGTCCGCGGCCTTCTCTTCAGCCTTCTCGGTTCCACCCTCATGGCCATAATGCACTACTCTGTGATAAGTAACAACATACACCACGCCCTCATCATAGCCGGAACAGGATTCCTGGGTGCCCTTATTGACTCTGTCCTCGGTGCTACAGTCCAGGAACACTTCGAAACGGCTGATGGAGCTCTCACAGAGAAGGAATATGATGAGAGTGGAGAGAGAAACAGAAGGGTCCGTGGGATCCCGGGTTTCGATAATGATATCGTAAACATGCTCTCGGGGCTTCTCGCACTCTCCTTGTCGCTCTTTCTTGCGGGGCTCACAGCCTGAAATGGCGTTTAGACTTATCTTATTGGGAGAAAGAAAGATATCTTAGATTCCCTTGGAAAATAGTTGTGTTACGTCGGGTAACGTCACCCCCATTTCTTCTGTACTATCTATCCATTGCAAACTATAGTAGCAAGATGGGCAAGGACTGAATTTTACAACATTTTGTTGTTGCATATTCCTCCGTGTCAGATTACATTTAATCAAGATCCGGTTAAAGGGAAACGGATTAAATTGAGTGTTTTCATGGGGGAAAACAAATGCTTGATTTATTCAACTTTATATTCTGTAAAGAATTAGCTAGGGGGGGGGGCGTTCTCTAGCTTCTAGCACATACGTAGAATCAAAGAAAGAAAGGAGACTTGGACTGCTCACTAAGAGAGTTGTGCTTTTAAGTCTCCTCTTTTTATTTTTCATTTCCCCTTCCTTTTCAACTGAAATCAAGTGGTCCTGGAGAACAGAAAGCCCAGAGGCGAATTATTACCGCTACCAGCTTAACGGCGAGAAAGAAGACAGTTGGACAGTAGTCGACAGTACAGTAACAAGCATAATCCTTCCTGCAACAGAGGGAATAAACAGGCTCTATCTTGAGGCATCCTATGATGGGATAAGATGGTCTGACACTGCTGTCGGGACATACCTCCAGGAAAAGTCTTATACTCCGAAGAGGTTTGAACTTTCCCTTAAAGCGGCTCCCTATGCATTCCAGGATGCGACATACACCATACAGAATGACCCGGAGCTTAGGACTACTTCCTATGGTAACATGTCCGGTCTCGGATTCAGTTCCAACCTCAACACACTCCTCGGGATAACAGCAAATATCAACATTGAATGGTACAGGTATGAGAACTTCCACTTTTACCGGGATTTTCAGACAGACATAAGGCTGAGACTCAGAGTCCTGGAGAGTGATAACTCCCAGATAAGAGTCTATATCAACTTCGGAGGTGGCTTAGACTCTGTGTGGCGTGATGACGGTGACTGGGGATTCTACCCGTTTCTGGTTTATGGCTTTGAGGATGTCGTGATGCTGGGTAGCAACTACTCTATCGGCTGGGGATGGGATTTTGCACATACATTCCAGAATGGTTCCAAGATATTCCAGCTGGTACCATATGTATCACTATCATTTCACTGGGGAGGTTCTCTATGAGAAGAAAACCTCTTCTTTTAACCATAATGATTACCTTCCTCTTCCTTCTTCTTTCCTGCGAGAACAACGTTTATATAGACAAAGACATCGATAAGGACATCTGGAGAGTCGGTAGTGGAAATAATGCTGTCTACTTCCGTACAGCCAATGCGGCGATCAACTATGTTATGGAAAACACTTTTCATAGTAGAAGTGTCACAAAGACAGATGACCCGATGCGTACCATAACTCTCATGTGTCCTGTCCTTGCTGAGGGAAGCGACGGTATAACAGATTCCAATTATGAGAAGTATGTGACCAGGGATGAATACAGGGGAAGCATAACAATCCCGGAAAATTTTACTGGGGACCTCTGTATAGATTTCAATGGATACAGATATGACTTCTCGAACAGTAATGAAGCTTTCTTCACTGTAAAAGGTGGAGACAATATCTATATATACAACGGCCACAGTGTCATATTCAATGAAGCTTCCCATGAGCCGTATGCCATTACTGTGAACACAGACACTGTTACCATAGATGAACATCTTGTGGATGACCGGCGTGTTGACAACAGCCTTCTCTATATAGGGGAAAGCGGCCACGTCAGGATAGAAAACGTAAATTCTGAGGAAAAAGAGAACACCATGAGCGGAACCCTCTCCCTTGTGACCGATGGAAAGAGCGGAGCTGTCCTCGAAATAGAAAGCTCATCAATCACCTTTGATGATATCTACACAATGTACAAAGAAGAAGACGGGACAATCTCTGAAATAATTGACGACACAATCGAGATTGATGAAAAAGCTAAGTCGAGAATAGACATTTACAGTGGTGATGTTAACATACGTAGCATAAACAAAAAGACAGACTACTACAATTCAGAGACAGATTCTGTTTTCGATAAGGCTATCATTAATGTCTTTGGCTCGGAACTTGATACTAACATAGATGCCAGACATGAAATCTATGAAACAGTTGAAAAGGCAATAGAGAATTCACAGGGAAGTGCGAAACAGGAAATCATCCACGATATGAACCATCATGAGACTGTTGATGCCACCTGTGTCTCAACAGGTGTAGAGGAATATTGGACTTGTTCGAGCTCCGATGATTGCATCGGCCGGTACTATACAAAAGAGGATGGTTCAATCTGGACTCTCAGGTATGATGATCTCATTATCGCAATAAATCCGGACGGCCATAAGCTTGAGCATTTTGAACGGAAGGAAGCCACATGTACCGAGGAAGGAAATATCGAGTATTGGCACTGCACCCTTTGCGATAAGTATTTCCAGGATGAGAAGGCAACAAAACAAATATCAAAAGAAGGGACGGTTCTTCCCCATCATAATCTCTCCGACTGGGACTACGATATAAACGAACATTGGAAGAATTGCCCTGTGGACGGGAAGGTTCTTGTTGAAGCCCACACCTGGGGAGAATGGCAGGAGCATGTTTCCGGTTCTGTTACCCATCTTTTTGCGGAATGTGAGGTATGTGGGGCAAGGAAAACAGCCACAAAGCCTGAGTATCTTGTCTATGACATAGGAATAGGAAAGGTTCGGCTTAAAAATATCGAAGATACTCCTTGTGGGGATTTCTATGTAGACAGCACCAAAGTGGAAAGCGGTGCACAGGTTGCTGTAGCGGGAAGTTTTGTGACTGTTTCGTTCGTTCCTTACCTTGGATCAAATATAGATTACACACCGTACTGTTTCATCCTCAATGGCGGGAATATGGATGAAGTTAAATCCGGAATTAAGGACAGTGAAGGGAATTACTCCGTGACGCTCTCTCTGGAGAATGCAGGAGGGTATGCATTGAATATCCAGCTGAATACCGGGGGTGGAAGCCTCGGTTTTGAGTGCTATTTAAATTTGAAGAAATAAATTATGAAGGAGAAAAACATGAAAAGAAAAGTTCTTTTAATGGCTCTTGTGACTGTATTGACAGTTTTCACATTTGTCGCATGTTCGGGGAATGTAACGCCGGAGGACAAACTCGGGCGGATATCTCTCGGTGAGGATACATCGAGGGCGATTGGAACTGCTGTCACTTATTCAAGTGATGTTGAAAATTTGTACTGGTACTACAAAGCAACGAAGGCTGATGACGGATTTACAACAGGGCAGACAGACGGTTATGTTGCTGTTGTAGTTGATTCAAAGAATGATCCTGTCAAAGGCCTCTCCGGGAATATTCTTAATTCAAAGGGTTTCTCTTATGGCCTCTGGAATATTGAACTGAAGGGATATGCAAGCACGGACAACAGCACAGCAGAGACAGAAGAAAAGTACACTGCGTCCCTAACCAACTTTCTTGTTGAGAAAGAAATGAACTATGCAACTGTCGAAATTAAGGTCGGGGAAGGTGCCGAAACTACTATTGAGTTTGGTGATATCTGGTTCTCTTCATCCAATATTACGGCAAATAGTAAATTCACCCTTGCTGTTAGCGACACTCCTAAGGGAACTGTAACTGTGCCAACAAGTACAAGTGATGTTGTTACAGAAGAAGGTAAGGTAACCTTCAAAAATCTGACTTACAGTTTGACTGAAGGGCAGGTTATAACCGGTGACCATACAATGAAATTTACATTGACCCAAAATCTCAGTGGCGATAACAATATTGAAATCGAAGCTGCACTGTACACTCTCGAATTTAACGTGGTGAAAGGAACAAAAACCGTCATTTCAGGGGATATGCTTAAAAATGACCAGACTGGTGCCATACAGGTGAATGGAAGTTTGAGTGTTCCTAGTACGACTGTAAAGAAGGTAATACCGGTAGATACTGATGCTTCCGAAAAAGTTGCAACAGTGAAGACTGCTACCTCAATTACAGTTGGCGATTTGACTGTGACTTACCCTGTTGGAGCAAAGATTGTTCCCGGCACTGGTGGCCTTGCAGGAACAGATACAGATGATGTCACTTCGGATGGAAGTGTCGGTTTTGAATATGTGGGTGCCTCCAATCCAACAGGAACTGGGATTACAATAGAAACAGATGAATCGAGTGCTAAGTATACTCTAACCCTTAATGCAGCTAAAGATGCTGATAATGCCAATGCGACTCTCATAAAAGTTGAGAAGTATATCGGACTAAACCTTGATATAACAACGATATATCATGGGGACACCGCTCTTACTAAGTTGGAAACTCTGGAAAGTACGAAAACGACTGGAACAGAATATTACTTCTATGACTCCTCATCTGGTGTCCTGACCCTTTTTGTTTTCCATGCTTCAAATTTCTATATTATTACAAAAGCTCCCACACTTTATGTGGCACAGGTCGGCTCCACAAAGTACACGAATGCTAACGCTGCATTCAATGCCGCTAAAGAGAGCGGTGATTCTGTAACTATCCTTGAAAACTGCACAGTTGAACGTGATGAGCTTCCAAATGGTGTTGAGTTCAATTTGGGAAAGAACACCATAACCAAACAGTACTATAAAGATGGAGAGACCTCTACTTTAACTGAAATCAAAGTTAGTGAGTTTGATGGAAACTCCACGGCATTGAAGTATTTTGCAGGGGGAAGAGGTACTAAAGATGAACCTTATATGATCAGCACCGCTGAAGAGTGGAATAACACCCAATATTATTATGAATATTACTACACCAAAAATACTTGCTATTTAAAACTGAAGAACGATATCGACTTTGAAGAATCTGTGCCATTCGGATATGTGTATGCAGATTTTGAACTTGATGGAAATAATTGCAAGATAAAAGGAGCGAAGGGCCCTTTGTTCTGCCAGAACTACCTATGCTATAATATAACAATAAAAGACCTAACCTTCCAAAACTGTTTTTCTGATTATTCTTTGATTGATAAATATGGCTCGTATGTAATTTCTGACGGAATAACGCAAACTTTCCGCAACGTAGATGCCGAGAATTGTACCGCGAATGGAGGTGGACTTTTTCTTTCTTGGGTTAGACAGGACGGTGGGAAAATGGCAACCGTAAGATTTATCTTGTGTGATATTAAAGAATCAGAAATTACAGACAAAAAAGGAAGTTCTGGGGGAACTGCAGCATTTGTTGGTAATAGTGCCAAATCCGTGACCCTGTCAGGGTGCACATTGAAAAACTCGAAAGTTACAGCAGGCTGTTATACTGTTGCAGGTATGTTGGGTATAAATGGAGGTGAAATAACATACTATAGAGATGAAGCAACTTCGAGCCAAGTAAACAGCTCAATGGACAATGTGGAGGTGAGACTAACCAACACATCAGACTGCATATATGCAGTGGCCGCGTCGGCTACTATCAACTCGACTACAACTTGTACTTATACAAAAATTCTTGCTGTTTCTGGATGCAAAACCATGAACAATAATGGGTATACATCCGTTACTGTGGAAAAAATGTTGGAAAACATTTCGGCTGATGATTTTGAAATAGACGACGATGGGAACATAAGATACTCTGGAAAAGAAGTAATATCAAAATTAAAGATCTGCCAGGTGCTGAATTTGGACTATCTTATGGATCAGACAGGACTGCAGCCAGCTGGAACAGGCGGATATCCATATAAAATAGAGGCTGAAAGAGAATTTGACAATATCACAGCTGACTCAACCATAAGCAATGCTGTGGATTATATAAAAGCCGTAAGTAACTTTACGAACATCGAGACTGTAAAGAATGCTTTAGATTTTGTAACTGAAACTAACCAAGATTTAACTTTTAACAACTATGGTTTTGCATACAAAAATGGAACTGTTTATGTAAACACAAAAATGGATGGTGGCGATTACTCCTATTATTTTAGTGGAACATTGAAAACGAAATCATTGGAATCGATAAATGTGACTGTGAGACTAAGCGTGTACGACAGCAATGGAAATTTGATGGGAACTTTGACAAAAACATATCCTGTGAACCTTGTTAAAAACTAAACCTGAAAAAATTACTGTGCCTCTCAGAGAATGCTGCAGGTAAATAATTGTCAATGTTCTTTGCACTCTCCGGCTTCCTGCTGGAGGGTGCACTTTCTTTGTTTGCTGTTTTCTGTGATTGCTCTTGCCGATTCTTGTCTTTCTGCTTATTTTTATCATTAGCAATGGAATGTTGCTTTTGCTTTTGAATAATATTAGGAGATAAAGAAAATGGCTAAACAGCTTCAGTTTAATGAAGAGGCTAGAAAGTCTCTTGTGAACGGTGTTGAAAAGATTTCCAAGGCAGTCATGACTACTCTTGGTCCTAAGGGAAGACTTGTTCTCTTAGACAAGAAATATGGTGCTCCGACAGTCACCAAGGATGGTGTCTCCGTTGCTCGTGAGATTGAGCTTGAGGATCCGTTTGAGAATATGGGCGCACAGCTTCTGAAGGAAGTTGCTTCTAAGACTAACGATGTTGCAGGAGACGGCACAACCACAGCTACTGTCCTGGCTTGGTCTATCACCAAGGAAGGTATGAAGAGTGTTGCTGCTGGGGTGAACCCGATGGGTATCAAGAGGGGTATCGACAAGGCTGTCCAGGATGCGGTTGAGTGCATCAAGAAAGAAGCCAAGATGATTGAGGATAAGGAAGAGATTGCACAGGTTGCTTCCATCTCTGCAAACAACGATCGTACTATCGGGGACGAGATTGCCAACGCTATGGATAAGGTCGGCAAGGACGGCGTCATCACTGTTGAGGAGAGCAAGACTATCGAGACTACCGTTGAGTTCGTCGAGGGTATGCAATTCGACAGAGGTTACCTCTCTGCTTACTTCTGCAATAACAGAGACACTATGACAAGTGTTATGGACAATCCTTATATCCTTATCTACGACAAGAAGATTTCCAACATGAAGGAACTTCTTCCGCTTCTCGAGAAAGTTGCACAGTCCGGCAAGCCTCTTGTGATGATTGCTGAGGATGTTGATGGTGAGGCTCTCGCTACTCTTGTTCTCAATGCTGTAAGAGGTACTCTCAATGTTGTTGCTGTCAAGGCTCCAGGCTTCGGTGACAGAAGAAAGGCTATGCTTGAAGATATCGCTGTTCTTACCGGTGGTCAGGTTATCACAGAGGAACTCGGCATGAAGCTTGAGGATGCAGATATCTCAATGCTCGGAAGAGCTAAGAGAGTCACAGTCGACAAGGACAATACAACAATCATCAATGGTGCTGGTACTGCTGAAAATATCAAGGATAGAATCGCTATGCTCAAGGTTCAGATTGCTGACAGCACATCTGACTATGACAGAGAGAAACTCCAGGAGAGGCTTGCTAAGCTTGCCGGTGGTGTTGCTGTTGTCAACGTCGGTGCTGCTACGGAAGTTGAACTCAAGGAGAAGAAGCATAGAGTTGAGGATGCTCTCAGTGCTACACGTGCTGCTATTGAAGAAGGTGTCATCCCAGGCGGTGGTGTTGCTCTTGTCCAGGCAAGCAAGGTGCTTGAGGCTAAATCCCTTGAAGGTCTTACTGAAGAGGAAAAGGTCGGTTACAAGATTGTCACACGTGCTCTTGAGGAGCCTATCAGACAGATCAGTGAGAACGCTGGTGTTGACGGTTCAATCATTGCAGACAAGTGCAAGAATGCCGAGGAAGGTGTCGGATTTGATGCTAACGGCATGAAGTGGGTCAAGATGGTTGATGCTGGTATCATCGATCCTGTCAAGGTCACAAGAAGTGCACTTCAGAATGCAGCTTCAATCGCATCTCTCATCCTTACAACTGAGTGTGCAGTCACAGACATTCCGGCTCCGGAACCTGCTGCAGCACCCCAGAACCCGGGTATGGGCATGATGTAATTCAGGTATCCATTATTAAGATAGAAGGGCTGACTGGTATTTCCGGCCGGCTCTTTTTTTATGTCACGGTTCCTCATAATAAGACAACATCGTCAGGAATACGGGGTGGTGATTTTTGTCCTCAGGTGGAAGACTCCGCGTGGCAGTTTCATCGAGGAAGGTGAATCTTGTTAAGTAGATTGGCTTCATCTTGTCTCCTGATTTGTCTTTGCTCACGACAATTGAAAGGAATTGACTGATGTTTTTAATTGCCAAATAGTACTGTTATTAGTACTATAAATAATACCTTAATCAGTATTTTATGGAGGTTGCTATGGTTGTAACAGCAAACGAATTAAAGACAAGAGGGGTATCGGCTGTGGATGCAGTAATTACCGCTGATGGTAGCGCAGTTATATCTGTACACGGGAAAGACAAGTATGTGGTTCTGAGAATTGAAGATTACAACAGGCTGAGGGAGATGGAGCTGGATTTGGCCATCGCGGAGAGCATGAAGAAAATCAAGGAAGGAGAGTTTAATACTGAAGGAATAGAGGCACATATGAAAAGGGTTCTGAATGGCTAAAGTTGTTTATACGTCTTTATATGAAGAAAGAGCCCGTAAATTTCTCAAAAAGCACCCTGACTTAACAAATCAATACAGGAAAACCTTGATGCTTCTTGAGATTAATCCTTTTCATCCGTCTTTAAGGTTGCATAAATGTTCTAATTTCTACAGCGTCTCGATAAATATGCAATACAGGATATCTCTGGACTTTATTATTCATGAAGACATGATAATTCCGATTGATGTCGGAGGTCACGATTACATATACAGTTGAGATGGCGGAAACGTTTCTATCCTTTGTTCTATGGTTGACCCCTACAAATAGACTGTGTTAATCTGAATCAACTTAAAAAGAGGTAAATATGAACTCATTAATTCTTATGTCAGCAGATGCATCCGGCTCAAGCACAGCAAGCATGGCATCATCAATCATAATGTTTGTTGCAATCATCGCAATCTTCTACTTCCTTATTTATAGACCTCAGAAGAAGAGAGACAAGGAAGCAAAGGCCATGATTGCGGCTATGAAGAAGGGTGACAAGGTCGTCACCATCGGCGGTATCCACGGCACAATCATCACAGTCAAGGACAAGACTGTCGTTGTCAAGGTTGATGACTCTGCAAGAATCGAATTCAGCAAGGAAGCAATCTCTACTGTCACCAGCAAGGATGCCGTGAAGACTGCTCCGGCAAAGAAGGACGAGAAAGAGGCTAAGGCTGTTGAGGAGAAGCCGGCTGAGGAAGAGCCGAAGAAGGAAGAAGAAAGCAAGTAAGACTTGTTCTTTCTGAGTTTACCCGTGGGACACCACGGGTATATTTATACGTATATGAAAGTTTTTGTTGCAGATACCCTGGGCTTTTGCAAAGGTGTTGAGAGAGCTGTCGATGCAGCATTCTCCACACTTGAGAGAGCCTGTGGAGAAAAAAGGAAAGTATACTTCTACGGGCAGCTTGTCCATAATGACCGCGTCTGCTCCCGTTTTGCCGGAAGCGGGGCTGAGGTTATCTCGTCTCCCGGGGAGGCTGAAGAGAACTCCATTGTCATTGTCAGGGCACACGGCATTACTGATGCCGAGAGGAAGGAGCTTCTTGAAAAGAATATTGAGATTGTCGATGCAACATGTCCTGTTGTATTGAAGGGGCAGAGACTCATAAGAGAATCTGATAAGCCTGTTCTCATCTTCGGTTATCCCGGACACAGCGAGGTGAAATCGCTTGTCGGAAGTGCAAGGAAAGCAGTGAGTGTTATTTCATCTGAGGAGGATCTCTCCGGTGTGGAAAGTCGCTTATACAATGGAGTTGTCCAGACAACATTTTCTGAGGGGCAGTTGAAAAAGCTCCTTGAAAAAGCAAGGGAAAAAGGTATCATTGTTAATGTATTGAACCATATCTGTACGGCTTCTGTGAGACGCAGGGAGAGCGTCATGAGGCTCATTCCTTCTGTCGACGGGGTTGTCATTGTCGGTGACAGGCATAGTGCCAATACAATGGAGCTTGTCGCTATAGTGGAGAATTCTGGTAAGCCGTGTTTTCCCGTAGCCTCCCCGGATGAGATTCCTCGTGAGGTGTTTTCTCTGGAAAGAGTGGGGTTGAGTGCAGGGGCTTCGACTCCGGGCGAGTTGTACAGGAAGGTGAGAGAGGTTTTGGAGGATTGATTTATGGCTGAGACTAAGACAATTGTGGTACCCATCCCGACCGTCAAGAGATTCCCATCTTATTTGAGGATTCTCAGGCAGTGCCAGAGTGAAGGTATGGAATTCATCAGTGCCACAGTACTTGCTGAGGAGCTGGGTCTTAAACCTATCCAGGTCAGAAAAGACATTTCATATACAGGTATTGAGGGGAAACCAAAGGTGGGGTTCGTTGTTGACGAGCTTATCGACTACATAACACATTCCCTCGGCTGGGACAATGCGGCAAAGGCTCTTATTGTAGGAGTCGGTAACCTTGGTAAGGCAATAACGATGTATGAGGGATTCGCGGCATACGGACTCAGCATTGTCGCGGCATTTGACAGGGACCCGAACAAAATCGGGACAAAAGTCGGTTCACTCACTGTACGCTCCACCGATGAGCTCAAGTCATTCATTGAGGACACCGGGATTTCGATTGCTGTAATCACTGTTCCGGCATCAAGTGCACAGGAAGTTGCAGATTATCTTGTCTCATGCGGGATCAAGGGTATATGGAACTTTGCCCCCAAGGATCTCAAGATTCCGTCAGATGTAGTGATGCAGAGAACGGACCTTGCCACATCATTTGCCGTCCTCTCCGTGAAGATGAGGACCATGTTTGAGGAAGGTAACCTTATCGACTACCCTGAGTCTTGACCGCTTTGTGCCAAGTAGATATCATTTTGCCAATGACTGTGATGGAGACGAGTAGTCTTCGATGCCCACAAGAGAGGGGAGTCTGTCTTTGACAGGTGTGAGACGCCC
Source organism: Faecalibacterium sp. CAG:74 (assembly GCA_963638045.1). Classification (GTDB taxonomy): domain Bacteria; phylum Spirochaetota; class Spirochaetia; order Sphaerochaetales; family Sphaerochaetaceae; genus Ornithospirochaeta. The sequence goes on from CAVHPV010000026.1 coordinate 23,293, forward strand.
CTGGGCTGGATGATGAAAACCACTCTGGAGTCGCCTTCCTCAAAGGGAAGCCGAGTATGGTAGGCCGTAAGCCAGGCGTCAACTGCATAAGAGCGTCCTTTTTTATGAAAAGGGAAGCAAGGTGGAACCGCGGAGCCTTTATAGCTTCGTCCTTGCACAATGTGTAAGGGTGATGCTGTAAAGGCTTCATCTTTTATAAAGGAGAGAAAAGTATGGCAAAAGAAGTTGATTTGAGTACATTACGCCATTCAACAGCTCATGTCATGGCTGAGGCTGTCCTCATGATGTTTCCTGATGCACAGATTGCAATCGGACCGTCAATTGAGAATGGTTTCTACTATGATTTCGACCTTCCGAGACCGCTGACTGAAGATGATCTTGAGACAATTACAAAGAACATGAGAAAGATCATCAACGAGGGGCATGATTTCGTCAGGAAGGAAGTGACAAGAGACGAGGCAAGGGAGCTTTTCAAAGATCAGAAATACAAGCTGGAACTCCTGGATGCCATTCCGGAAGGAGAGACCGTCACAATCTACAATCAGGGTAACTTCACTGATCTCTGCCGTGGCCCTCATGTCGATAATACAAAGGAGCTTGCCGCTGACGGCTTCAAGCTTCTCTCGATTGCGGGTGCCTATTGGCGTGGAAGCGAGAAGAACAAGATGCTGACACGTATCTATGGAACAGCATGGGCTAATAAGGCTGACCTCAAGGCTTACATGGATCATCTTGCAGATGTCGAGAAGAGAGATCACCGTAAGCTCGGTAAGGAACTTGATCTTTTCTCACTCCATGAAGAAGCAGGCCCGGGCCTTGTCTATTGGCATCCCAGGGGAGCAAGGGTCAGACAGGTTATCGAACAGTTCTGGAGAGAGGAACATTATAAGAACGGCTATGAGATGGTCTATACACCGCATGTAGGAAAGAGCTGGCTCTGGGAGACATCAGGGCATCTCGGCTTCTACAAGGACGGTATGTATCCTCCTATGGAGATGGATAACACGGACTACTATGTAAAGCCGATGAACTGTCCGTTCCATATCATGATCTACCAGAACAGCAAACGCAGCTACCGTGACCTTCCTTGCCGCTGGGCAGAGCTAGGAACTGTCTACAGATATGAAAAGGCAGGTTCTTTGCACGGACTCATGAGAGTCAGGGGATTCACACAGGATGATGCACATCTCTTTGTAACTCCGGACCAGATGGATGATGAGATTATGGAAGTTCTGAGATTCTCGCTCCATATGCTCCATTCTTTCGGCTTTAATGATATTCATGCATATATCTCGACAAAGCCTGAGAAGAGCGTCGGCGAAGTCGAGAAGTGGAATGCTGCAACAGAGGCCCTCAAGAAGGCTGTTGAGAAGGAAGGTCTCCAATATGACATTGATGAGGGAGGCGGAGCATTCTACGGTCCGAAGATTGACCTTAAGATTAAGGATGCAATCGGAAGAGAGTGGCAGCTCTCGACTGTCCAGTTCGACTTCAATCTCCCTGAGAGATTCGGCATGACCTTTGTCGACAAAGATGGTGTCGAGAAGAGACCGTACATGATCCACAGGGCTCTATTGGGCTCCATTGAGAGATTCTTCGGAGTCCTCATCGAACACTATGCCGGTGCATTCCCGCCATGGCTCAGCCCTGACCAGATTGCAATCATCCCTGTCGGAGAGATGGCTTATGACTATGCGAAGGAAGTCGAGAAGGTTCTCAAAGCTGAAGGTTTCAGAGTTGCAACAGACCTCTCTGATGACAGAATGAACGCAAAGATCAGAAAGGCACAGAAGCTCAAGACTCCTTACATGTTGATTCTCGGTGAGAAGGAGAGAGACGGAAAACTTGTCTCTGTCAGATACAGAAACGGAAAGCAGGATAACTTCCTCAAGCTTGATGATTTCATCTCGAGTGTCCATAAGACAGTAGACAACAAGGAACAGATTTAACATATAAGGATCAAGAGGGGTGTGAACAACGCCCCTCTTTCAAAGATAAAATGACAAGTAGTGAAGCTTTAAGATACCTGAAAGAGAAAGACAGGGAGTGTACTACACTTTCTAATATAGATGCGGTCCTCTCGTGGGACATGGAGACTGTGATGCCTGTTAAGGCCGAAGAGGGAAGAGCTGAGCAAATGACCCTCGTTGCCCTTCTCATCCACAGAATAAAGACGGATGGGAAGCTGAAGGACGCTGTTTACTCAATAGACACATCTTCCCTCAGCGATGCAGACTCAGCCCTTGTGAGGGAATGGAAGATTGACCTTGAGAGGGCATCAAAGGTTCCTTCCCGCCTTATAGAGGAGATGACAGGAGAGACAAGTCGTGCTCACTCAAGGTGGCTGGAGGCCAGGGAGAAGAGTGACTGGGCGATCTTCAGGCCAAGTATGGAGAGGCTTGTCGCACTCAATAAGGAATACGCAGCTGCTATAGGTGACGGCACCTACAATACTCTCCTTGATCTCTACGAGAGGGGAATGACTGTTGGGACAATTGATCCTCTCTTTGGAAAACTTGAGACTTCAATCCATTCAATTATGGACAGGCTTGAGGGAAAGAGCGTAGACGCCTCATTCCTCACCTGTGGGTATGATGAGAAGAAAGAGGAGGAGTTTTGCAACAGCGTTGCCGTGAAGATGGGCTTTGATCTTACTCGTGGTGCGATCGGTGTTGTCGCACACCCGTTCACCTCCACTCTCGGTGCTGATGATATAAGAATATCGAACAGGTTCACGGATGAGAGTGTCACGGACCCGATCTTCTCCATCGTTCATGAAACGGGACACGCCCTCTATGAGATGCACGCCTCTCTCAACCCTGAGATAAGAGGAACAAGTCTTGCCCAGGGTACCAGCATGGGAATTCATGAGTCACAGTCGAGATTCTGGGAGAACATGATGGGGCATTCATTTGCCTTCTGGGAGTATTTCTATCCTTCTCTCCAGAGGTATATGCCACAGCTTGGCGGGGTTTCTCTAAAAGACTTTGTTCTTGCACTTAACTTTCCTCATCCGTCTGCAATCAGAGTGAATGCCGACGAGCTTACATACTCACTCCACATAATCCTCAGGTACAGGATTGAGAAAGCTCTCTTTGACGGCTCATTGAGTGTGGCCGATGTCCCCGGAGCCTGGAATGAGCTCTCCGAGAAGATTATCCGCTACAGGGTGAAAAATGACGGGGAAGGATGTCTCCAGGACAGCCATTGGGCTGGAGGCAGTTTCGGGTATTTCCCGACTTATGCCCTTGGAAATCTCTACTCTGCACAGTTTCTTGAGAAATTGTATCTGGACTGTGGCGGGAAGGCGAATGTCGATAATGCTTTGAGAAATGGTGAATTCTCCATAATTACAGAGTGGCAGGACAGGAATATATGGAGGTGGGGTGCTGTCTATGAACCCGCAACTCTCATAAAGAGGGTGACCGGCACTCCTCTCCTGGCAGAGCCCTTTGTCAGATACCTTGAAGAAAAATTCATGGGGCTATATCTTTAAAAAAGAGGATTTTGTTATGAATTTACCTAATAAACTCACAGTCACAAGACTTGTCCTGGTTCCTGTGTTCTTCATCTTCTTCCTGATCGGAGAGTATACCTCTCTCAAGGTGCTCTCCACCGTTGTTATGCTTGTCGTTTATGCCGTTGCAGAGCTCTCGGACCTCCTTGACGGAAAAATTGCCAGGAAGTGCAATCTTGTGACGGACCTAGGAAAGGTCATGGATCCCTTTGCGGACACTCTTACGCACATTACATACTTTGTCTGTTTTCTCTCGCTCTCGATAATGCCTCTCTGGGCATTCATCCTGATCATGTGGAGGGAGTTTTCCATCCTTTTTGTAAGGATGCTCCTTGCCAAATATGCGGGGAAGGCAATGCCTGCAAATATTTTCGGAAAGGCGAAGACCGTCCTTTATGCGGCAACGACACTTCTCTCTTTTGTTTATCTGGCACTCTCCACATTCGGAGACATAGATCTCTCTGTGTATGGCATTGTTCTTTATGTCTTCTATTCGCTATCAGCTTTTGCTTCAGTTATGAGCTTTCTGATTTATATAAAGGGCGTCATTAAAAGTGGGGCTCTCTCGGGTATGACAAGATGAGAGGACGTCCATTCACCGGCTTTACTGACGAGGAGAGACGGAACATAAAGTACATCATAAGTGATGTGGACGATACGATTACTCGTGACGGTAAACTCTATCCGGCAGTTCTTGATGCTCTCTACAGGGCCAAGATCAGCGGGCACTCGATAATCCTCCTCACCGGTGGTAGCACCGGCTGGGCGGACGGATATATAAGGCAATGGCCGGTTGATGCCGTGATAGCTGAGAGTGGTGCTGTCATGCTCTGTCATGGCAGGGACGGCTCAATCAACAGTCTTATCAATCCATCCATCAGACAGGATGATGTGATGAAGAAGCGGCGGAAGCTTATCGAATACACGGCACCTTACCCATTTGCATCTGACCAATGTGTGAGAATATTCGATATTGCATATGACAAAGCTAAGATGTCTCCGTCCGAGATTGTTGCCTTGAAGAACATTCTTACTATGTTCGGAGCTTCCTATGCGGAGAGTTCCATACATATAAATGCATGGTTCGGAAGCTATTCAAAGAAGAGTGCTCTTAACCACTTCATGAGTAATGCCCTATCCATCAGCGAGGAGGAATACCTGAAAAGAGGAATATATATGGGTGACTCTTTCAATGACCAGCCTCTCTTTGAATATTTCCCTTTAAGCATCGGGATGCACACAGTTGAGGATAGACGTGATGAGTTTGAGATTCTCCCGGAGTATATAACTGAGGGAACAAGCGGTGACGGTTGGGTAGAGATGGTGAATTCTCTTGTTGAAAATATGGGGGAAAACACTCCAATTGAAGCGGAAAATACAAGGCTTTAAAAATATTTTGAAAAATATTGAGAATCCTTGTTGACAAATAAAGGGAAAATTAAGTAGATTACAAAGGCACGCGAAATAACGAGTGCGTTGTTTTTTTGATATATCAGCGAAGGGAAGAGAAGATAAGAAGTTTGTATAAAGAGCTTCTGTCAATTCGAGCGAACAAAGGTAGATTTAGAAAGAAGAAGCCGAGTTCGGGAAATAAGAGACAGATTGAACAGTGCTTAACTCTGTACTTCGGTACAGAGAAATCCATAACGGAGAGTTCGATCCTGGCTCAGAACGAACGCTGGCGGCGCGTCTTAAGCATGCAA
>CAVHPV010000027.1:0-28362 GCA_963638045.1 Faecalibacterium sp. CAG:74
TGTACACTAAAAACCCCGAACTCATCCATCCTCTTGCTCCCGCAGGTGGCCAGGAGAGAGGAAAACGCGGGGGGACAGAGAACCTCCCCGCCATTGCGGCCTTTGAGGTTGCACTTGGAGAGTGGATGGAGAAGAGAGATGAGAATGAGGCAAATGCAAAAAAAATAAAGAATTATCTTATAAAGAATCTCTCCGAACTTGGGATAAATATATTCTCCCCGGAAAACTCCTCTCCCTACATACTCTCAATTGAAGGTACTCTTCCCTCTGAGGTCTTTACCCGCATGCTTATGGATAAAGGCTTCTGTGTCTCCTCAGGTTCTGCATGCTCGAATAATGCAAAAGGTAAGAGCGAGAGTATACTTGAGGCAATGGGAATCAGCAACCAGAGGGCAGGCAGAGCAATAAGAATCAGCCTCTCGAGAAACAGCACAATAGAAGAGTCGGAACTCCTTATAAAAGCAATAAAGGAAATAGTAAATGGCTAAGCAGCAATATTTGATAAAGGAGGGAGAGATTTCCCTCAAGGGTGGCAACAGGGTAATGTTCGAGCGTAAGCTTAGATCCAACATAAGGGGAAAGCTGAAGCCCTACGAGTGTCATATGGACAAAACCAAAGGCAGGGTCTTTTTATATGTGGATGAGGAGTGTCCAAAGGAAAGGATAGAGAAAGCTCTCTCCACAACATTCGGCATCACAGGCTGGGCACCATCCTTCAAATGCAAAGACAAATCAATAGAAACTATTCTTGAGAAGGTCGATGAAATCCTCTCCACAACAGATCCATTCGCCAAGACAGGTTCCTTCAAGGTGGAAGTCAGGAGGGAGGATAAGGCTTATCCCCTCTCGTCGCTTGAAGTTGCATGTCGTGTTGCTGATGTAGTTGAGAGATACTATCCGAACCTTTCAGTCAACCTTAAACATCCCGATTATACACTTACGGTTGAGATAAGAAACGAGTGTTTTATATATACCCATTCAGACAAAGGCTGCAAAGGCCTTCCCGTCTCTACTGCAGGCCGTGGCATGCTTCTTTTATCGGGAGGAATAGACAGCCCTGTTGCCGGATACCTTATGGCAAAAAGGGGAATGAAGCTCGACTGTTGCTACTTCCATGCTTATCCTTACACTTCAGAGATGGCACTTGAGAAAGTAAAAAAACTTGCCTCGATTATCGCACCATACCTCCAGGGAACCAGGCTCTTCGTAGTCCCGTTCACAAAGGGGCAGGAATACATAAGGGACCATGCAATAGAAGAGGAGGCAACTCTCATGTTCAGAGCAGCCATGCTTGAAGTGACAGAGTGCCTTGCATTGGATAATTATGACACTGCACTTGTAACAGGAGAAGCAGTCTCCCAGGTAGCAAGCCAGACTCTTGATGCTATGTCTTTTACGGACAGTATGACAGACATGCTTGTTCTCAGACCGCTATGCGGTATGGACAAGGAGGAAATTATCGTTAAGGCAAAGGAAATAGGAAGCTACGAGACATCCATCCTTCCATATGAGGACTGCTGTGTCGTATTTTCTCCCAAGCACCCGCTCACTCATCCCGACAGGAAGGAGACGAGGGAGCATTACCTCTCACTCAACATGAAAAACCTCATTGATGAAGCTATAGCTGAGACAGTATGCTACACCTTCAATGCCAATGGAGAAGACATAACAAGGAAGGATACAGTCAATGAAGAAAATTAGGGAGTATTGGTTTATTGCCGTCTATCTTGTGTTTGCTCTCGTTCTCTTTCTCATAAGACCACTCACAGGAGAGGAGATAGTTGCCTTTCCGTGGGAAACATTGAGCTATATCTTTATGCTTCTCATAGTAGAGGAGGGAATAAGAAAGGAGAACATCGTTCTTCCCCTATTCAGACTTCTCAACAGCATACGTTCAACTCCGTTTCTATTTCTTGTGCTCCTTTCATCCTCATTCATTCTATCCCTCATGATGTTTGACTTCATGGTAGTTCTCATCATGGTTCCTTTTGCAATAAGGCTCCTGAAGGAAAGCAATAAGGAGAGGTATACAGAAATCACTGTCGCCCTGATTACACTTCTTTGCTCAATCACAGGGCTCTTTACCCCATTCAGCACAAGTAACCTCTATCTTTTCCTCCAACGGGAGACACCATACACATCTTATATGTCCTCTCTTCTTCCGCCGTTCTTCATCTCCCTCGCCATATTCATTCTCGAGGCCGTAATCGCATTGAGAAAAACAAAGGGAGATGAAATCTACCTCCACATAGAGAACGAGGACTATTGGGATAAAGAAAGGAAGGGAATCAGAATACTTTATACAGCATTCTTCCTTGTACTTCTTTTCGGACGCAGGTTCAACATAATAGACCTTCTTCTCGTTGTAGCCCTGGCCTTCATAATTCTTGATAGAAAAGTCTACAGTACAGTGAATTATCCAGTCCTCATCACCTTCTTTCTGATACTTCTCTCAACCTACATATTAGGAAAGATTGAGAATATGAGAGGAGTCTGGACTATGCTGACATCTCTCCTCTTCACCCGCCTGGGATCTGAAGTGTCAACAGGAGGGAACGTGGATGCCGTCATATTATCCCTGCCATCCACCATACTCTCTTTCTCTTTTGCATTCACCTTTGCATTAAGGGAGATGAAAGGGAGAAGGAAGACTTTTGTGAAGGATTATGTCCTCCTTTCTCTTCCCATCTTTTTTGTCTATTGCATTTTCGCTTTCCTCGCATGAATCAAATTACTCTTCAAATGTGAAAGAATAATACTATAAAATTGGGAGGCTTTTTAGGTCTCCCGTCATTTCTCAATGTTATCTTGCACTGTAGGCGTGGTATTTTGTTACCCCGAGGATGGTCTCCCCGTCTATCTGGAGAGGAGTCGGCCTCGAGAATTCAACAATAATATCCTTACCACTGTGAAGGGCTACAATTCCCTTCTTGTTCACGTGTTCTCCCTTGAAGATTGAGGGGAAAGCCATAAGTGTTGCCAACTTTCCCTTTCCGTAGAAGAGCATCGAGGAGAGAGTCCCTTCCTTATTGAGTCTGTCCTGGGAGGGAGCAGCCATCATGCCTCCGCCATAGAAACGTCCGTTCATCGTCGGACAGAGCCACACCTTCTCGTATTCATACCTCTTTCCATCCACCGTAATTACACATGAAGTCGGATGATAGTGAAATAGAAGCCCCTTAATTGCGATTCCCGTATAGTTTATGTTCTGGACATTCTGTGCCTTGAGCTTATCTCCCACTTCACAACAATACCCGTCAATACCGTATCCGATTCCATTGAGAAAGCGGTACTTCTTGCCATTCACTTCAACGAAAGGAAGCTCCTCAAGATATCTGTTAATCTTCAAAGGACAGTCTTCCTCACCCTTTTCAAGATCTCTCAGAAAGTCATTTCCCGTCCCAGCAGGATAGTAATAGACATCGTTAGAAAGGTTCATCCCATCAATATCGTTGACATAGCGGTTGAGAGTTCCATCACCACCTACAAGATAAATTCTGTCATCATTCTTTATATCTTTAAGATACGACCTGTAGCCGTCAAACTTTATTACGTCTACTACATCAAGTTCATCGCCATTAAGAAGGGAAACAAGTTTATCAACACCGTTACTTCCACTCTTACCGGACTTTGAATTCCAGAAAACATAACTCTTACTCATTCTTATCCTCCTCATTGAGGTCCTTCTCCATAAGTCCTCTTATTTCCTCGCTTATCTCACAAGTTCTCATTCCTCCCGCCCTTTCACGAGTAATCACTTCAAGAACATCTATCACCACATCAGAACGCCTGAGATGCTTTATATTATTGAATATGTTCTCCGTTCCCCTGATAGATAGGACAACAATTGGAGACTGGCCTATCTGGGCAATCTTGAACATGCAGTCATGAAACGGAAGAAGAACACAATCCTTACTTCTCGTTCCTTCTGGATATACTCCGATGGAAACCTCCCCTCTTTCAAGAAGTTCCCCGGCCTTCCTGATTGTCGGGACTGCCTTCCTGATATCCTTACGGTCTATTGCCATGAAACAGCATTTACGAATAAATCTTCCGAAGATTGGAATTGAAAAGTTTTCCTTCTTCGATATGTATGCCAGCTTCCAGTCCTTGAAGACCAGCCAGGTTATAATCGGGTCATAATTCGAACGGTGATTGGAAACAAAAAGACACTTCGTTCCAAGAGGGATCTTCTCCATCCCGTTCACTGCCGTATGAATGCGGAGGAATGTGAGAATGCGCCGTGTGGACAAATTCAGGAGAAAGCGAAAAAAAGGGCTGTCATCATCGTATTCTCTTTTCGGAATGCACAGGGAAAGGAGGAAGAGAAAAAGTATATACAGAATCTCCAACCCGACAAGTGCTAAAAGAATATACAGAATAATCATTCAATCCCATCCTCAGTCCGGAAAACACACTAACCACCGTATACTATTGAATAGTATGAACGATTTTTCCCGGTTGGCAACATATACCATGCAACCGGGAAATCATAAAAGAGAGCAGAAACTCTACTAGAAGATCATGACATATCTCAGATCATGATGTGCATCTTGTCCATAATCACATCAAGGTTCTTGTTACCGATTTCATTGGCCTTTGCAGTACCGGTTTTGATTATGTCCCTTACTTCATCCTTATGCTCTTCGTAGTAATGTCTCTTCTCCCTGATTGGGTCGAGAATGGCGTTCATCTTCTCACAGAGCATCTTCTTACATTGCACACATCCCATGCCGGCAGAAGTGCACTTCTCTCTAACTTCCTCAACGCCTTCCTCATTGAAAGCCTTGTGGTAGGCAAAGACTGAACATACATCAGGATTACCGGGGATTTTTACACTTATGCGGTTGGTATCTGTCTTGGCATTCCTGATCTTGTTCCAAACCTCATCGGGAGTGTCGCTTAGATAGATGGCATTACCAAGGCTCTTACCCATCTTGCTGTTACCATCGAGTCCACAGAGTCTTGAGACCTGACTTAGTTTATATTCAGGCTCCTTTATGGATGTTCCATACATTTCGTTGAAACGTCTTACAAGGCGTCTTGAATATTCGATATGGGGAACCTGGTCCTCACCTACCGGCACAAGGTCAGCATTACAGAAAGTTATGTCTGCTGTCTGGCTTACGGGGTACCCCAGAAAACCGTATGTGAGCTTTGAAAAGTCATATTCCCTATTGTCATCCTGGAAACCATAGCTTCGCGCCTCAGTCTTGATTGTCGGGTTGATCAGAAGATGGTTACAGGTTGTAATCATCGAATAGAACATTGTCAAAACATGTATTGATGGAACCTGTGACTGCTGGATGAATGTAACCTTCTCCGGGTCAAGCCCGACAGAGAGGTTGTCCATGGTAATCTGATAAATCGAATCATAGATAAGCTCAGGCTTCTCGAAGTGGGTTGTCAGAGCCTGGACATCTGCAATGAGAATGAACTCCTCATAGTCATCCTGGAGCTGCACTCTGCTCCTGAGGGAACCGCAATAGTGCCCAAGATGCAATCTTCCTGTAGGTCTGTCACCTGTAAGTATCCTCTTCTTTTCCATCTTATTTCTTTCCTTTGCACTCTGCACAATTACATCCCGATGAATGGGGATTGTCCGTGCAATAATATCCGGAGCCTTTGTAGATAACTGCGCCCGGCTCAGTTATCATGCGTTTGCTGACTGCCCCGCATGACGGACAGATATCATCCTTATCGGAGTCATCGAAGCTCTTAAAAGCATCATACTCCTTTCCACAGGATGAACACTTATAAGAATAAATTGGCATTATATAATTCCTCCAATTCTTTCATTTATCATATTGCCGGCCTTTTCCTTCATCTCCGAGGAGAGGACATAGCCGGAAATTCTTACGGTATTGTTACTACAACTGAAGACTCCGGCGAGAGATGCTGTATCAAGTTTCTCCCCGTTTCTCTTCTTCTCCTGGATCACCTGATTTTTCAAAAGAGTATTGAGTGCCCTTGCTCCACTCTCCCCGGTCATCGTAAAGAACCCCGAAAGAGTCAAATTCTCCCCTTCCTTATCGATAAGAAGACAGGTTCTCTCTATCTCGGAAAGCACTGTATTGGGAATCTCGAACCCGATATCAAAAAGACGCTCAGGCTCAAAGACATAGAAAGAAAGAGCACTCTCTGCCATTTTCTGTGCTATAGAGTCATCTATCAACTTCACTCTGTCCAAGTAGCTTCTGGTATAAAAATCGGAATAGCTTCCCTCTGTGAAGAGCAGGATCCCGTTTTCGGGAGAGTAAACACTTTGCCCGCTTGTACTGTACCAGACAGTCTCTCCATCCTTCTCTTTAATGAATGAGGATGAAGCGGAAAGTCCATTATTGGTCCAAAATGACGAGATATCGCCCTCGACTGCACCGCTGAGGGTGTAATCCACGTCAGTGGGGATGAGTGAGAGTGTAATCCTATCAGCCTTTTTCACAATAAAATCAGATTTGAGACTCTCACCCACAATATCATCGAGCTCCCCGCTCTTAATCTTCTCTGCATCACATGTGACCACTATCTCACTCTTCTCCCCAAGTGCCTGGAAATAATACTCCTCTACAAATGGAGTGTGATGGACACACGAGGAAAAGAGAAGAAGAATAAAAAGAGAGGAAAGCAGGACTCTTTTCACGCTATACCCTTTCAACCTTCACGGTAACTGTACTCTCGTTGATTTCACCCTTCTTCCCGTCATTGGGAGCAATTGTCAGTGAATTTGCAAGAGTTTCCTTACTGATAAAGTCTTTAAAGCTATCAACAGCTTTTTTGAAGGTTTCATCACCGTCAACAGTCAGCTTTATATGGTCAGAGACATCAAATCCCTCTTCTTTTCTCTCTGTCTGGACAAAACGTACAAGATCCCTCGATATTCCTTCAAGGAGCAATTCCTCAGTCACCTCAGTGTCATAACCGACAGTCATATCACCTTCGTTGAGAACCTTGACGTGTTCCTTCTCGGTTCTCTGGATGACAAGATCTCCTTCTGAAATATCGATTTCACCGTCAGAGTATTTGATTGTCTCTTTCTCTCCGTTAAGAATCTTCTCGATTCTTGAGCCGATGAGATTCTGAATGTTGGAAGCAACTTCCTTCATTGACTTCCCGAGCTTTGATCCCAATACCTTGAAGTTGGCTTTTGCCGAGTATGTCACAAGATCCTCTTCGTTCTTTCTCACGAAGACTTTCTTGACGTTGAGTTCCTCTTTAAGGATGTCCACATCCTTTTCAAGGATTTCCCTGATGTCATTGTTTCTGCTGACGACGACAAATTCCTTGAGAGGCTGTCTGATCTTGAGGTTGGAACTTGCCCTGAGAGATCGCCCCATCTCAACTGCCTTCATGACAATACGCATCTCTTCTTCCTTCTTCCTGTCGCGTTCACCCTCGTCATATTCAGGGTAGTCACAGAGATGAACTGAAAGTGGCATGTCATCTGTACGGAGGTTCTGATAAATAGTCTCGGTGACGAACGGAATCATCGGTGCCGCAACCTTACAGAATGTGATGAGAACCCTATAGAGTGTGTTATATGCATCCTTCTTGTCGCTGTCGTTCTCGCTACGCCAGAAACGCCTTCTGCTTCTTCTGATGTACCAGTTATTGAGGTCATCGATGAATGATACGACTGCCTGGGTCGCATCCTGAATTTGATAAGAATCAAAAGCCTTTGTCGTTTTCTCAATCAATGCCTCAAGATCCGAGATGATCCACTTGTCCAGAGGATTCTTCAAATCCTTTGTAGGCGTAGAATCAGGTTCATAACCATCAATATTTGCATAAGTGACAAAGAAAGAGTAAGCATTCCAGAGTGGAATCAGAAGGCTCTTCAGGACATCCTTTACAAGGTCATCGGAATACTTTACATCATCTGCCCTGACAAGCGGCGAGTTGATGAGGGCAAAACGAAGTGCATCTGCTCCATACTCTTTCACAACATCCATCGGGTCTGTATAGTTGTGCTTGCTCTTGCTCATCTTGGAGCCGTCCTCTGCAAGGACGATGCCGGAGACTATGCAATGCTCGAATGCAGGCTTACCGAAGAGTGCCGCAGCAAGAACAGTCAGGGAATAGAACCAACCCCTTGTCTGGTCAAGACCTTCATTGATGAAGTCTGCCGGGAAAATCTGATCCCACTTGTCGGCATTCTCGAATGGATAATGCTGCTGGGCGTACGGCATTGAACCTGACTCGAACCAGCAGTCAAAGATATCAGGAATACGACGCATCGTACCCTTTCCGTCCGGGCTCGGCCATGTAAGGTTATCAACAAAATGCTTATGAAGATCCTCAACCTTCTGTCCGCATTTCTCCTCAAGTTCCTTAACAGAACCTATGACTTCGATATAATCAGAACCATCACACTTCCAGACAGGAATCGGGTTACCCCAGAAACGGTTACGGCTGATAGCCCAGTCCCTTGCGCCTTCAAGCCACTTGCCGAAGCGTCCATATTTAATATGCTCCGGAACCCATGTAATCTCATCGTTGCACTTCAGCATTGTCTCTTTGATTTTCTGGACATTTACGAACCAGCAACTCATTGCCTTGTAAATCAAAGGCTTACCTGTGCGGTAGCAGAAAGGATAGGAGTGAAGGTAATTCTCCCTCTTGACGAGTTTTCCGTTAGCCTTGAGCCAATCAATGATAGGTTTGTCAGCATCCTTGACGAACATTCCCTGCCACGGCTCAACTTCAGATGTGAATTTGCATTCCTCATCAACCGGACAGACAACAGGAACTTCAGGAAGTTTGCTCTTCATTGTTCTGTAGTCATCCTCACCGAAGCCTGAAGCTGTGTGTACTATACCACAGCCGTCCTCAATCGTGACGTAGTCTGCTGTCACAACCTGGAAGGCACCTTTTTCCTTGAGATCAGCAAAGAAAGGCATAAGAGGCTCATACTTCATTCCTACAAGGTCACTGCCCTTGACTGTCTTCAGAATTCTGCATCCCTTACCGTCCTTGTAGTACTTACCAAGCAGATTCTGTGCCAGGTAATAATGGCAGCCGTCCTCTTCATCCTCGACCTCCACGTAGTCAATGTCGGCTCCGACAGCCAGGGCAAGGTTGCTGGGAAGTGTCCATGGCGTTGTCGTCCAGGCAAGGAAGTAGCTGTTTTCAGTCCCGTCGATCTTGAAGCGGACTGTCACCGCCTGGTCTGTCACATCCTTGTATCCCCCGAGGGAAACCTCCATGTTGGAGAGAGGGGATGCCAGAAGCGGTGAATACGGGAGGACATTGTATCCCTCATAGATGAGTCCTTTCTCATACAGAGTCTTGAAAACCCACCATACAGATTCCATGTAATTCTTGTCCATGGTTCTGTAGCCATTGTCGAAATCGACCCATCGACCTGTGCGGGTGATGGCCTTCTTCCATTCAGATGTGTACCTGAGGACTATGGACCTGCATTCCTCATTGAACTTGGCAACGCCGTAATTTACAATGTTGCTGTGGCCGGAGACTCCGATTGTTTTCTCCATCTCAGCTTCGACAGGAAGTCCATGGCAATCCCATCCAAAACGACGGATAACTCTGTGCCCCTTCATTGACTGGTAGCGTGGAATTGCATCCTTGATTGTGCCGGGAAGTATATGACCGAAATGCGGTAGCCCCGTTGCGAACGGAGGACCGTCATAGAACACATATTCATTGTCAGCGGGACGCGACTGGATGGACTTCTCATAGACCTTATTGTCGTCCCAGAACTTCAGAACTTTCTCTTCTTCTTGAGGAAAGTTCACCTTATTGTTCACAGGTTCAAACATCTTTGTTTCTCCTTAGATTTTTCCTTTCCATTGTAAGAGTTTGTCACTCTTTTCTTCAAGGGGATTATATCGGCTCTCCACCAAATGAGAGATATATGATAGATTAACGGTATGAAATACATTGCCCCGGACAACCTTGTCGCAATTGCACAGATTTTCAATAAACACTCCTACTCTCTCTATCTTGTCGGAGGAGCAATAAGAGACTACATACTAAGAAAAGAGAACAGCGACTATGATCTAACCTCATCCGCAACTCCGAGCGAAGTCAAGGCTATGTTCAGACGTACGATTGACACAGGAATCAAACATGGCACCGTCACTGTCATATTCAATGGTGAGCACTATGAGATAACGACCTTCCGTACCGAAGGTGACTATTCTGATTCCCGTCATCCTGACAGCGTGACATTCGTGCGATCCCTGGAGGAGGATCTCAAACGGCGGGACTTTACTATCAACGCTCTCGCATCTGATATCCTTACAGGAGACATAATTGACCTCCATGGCGGAATGGATGACCTTGAAAAAGGAATCATCAGGGCAATAGGGATCCCGGAAGACAGATTCAATGAAGATGCACTTCGTATGTTCAGGGCATGCCGTTTTGCTGCAAAACTCGATTTCACAATCGAAGAGAAAACACTGGAGGCAATAAAGTCACTTCATAGCAATATAAGGAAAGTTTCTGTCGAGAGGATTAAGGGGGAGATGGACAAACTTCTTCTCTCCCCATATCCGGTACGAGGACTTGAATATCTTATCGAGACAGGTCTTATGGAAGAGATTATTCCGGAACTGGACTTCAATCCCTCCCTAAGGAAGGCAACTTTAAAGGCAAAGGAAATGGGACTCCCCCTTACCTCCCTTTACACCATATTGTTCTCAACATTGAAAGCGGAAGATACAGAGAAAGTGCTTACACGCCTCAAAGCATCAAATAATGAAAAGAAGGAGATTACACTTCTCTCTTCAAATCTTACTGTTGACGTATTTGATGATTTACCGGTAAGCATACGTCGTTTGATAAAGAAAGTCGGAAAAGATAAAATTTCGGAACTTCTTGCTCTCAGAAGGGCATTCGGGTATACAGAAGGAAAGGATCTTATTTTTGAATCAAAGATTCTAAATGAACTTGACAACAATCCGCCCCTCGAAATAAAGGACCTCGCCATAACAGGTAAGGACCTTGAGGCAATCGTAAAACCCGGACCGGAAATGGGAAGAATACTTAATTCCCTCCTTGAAGAGGTGATTAAAAATCCCCGTCTCAACAATAGGGAAAATTTATTGGAACTGGTTAATCACGGTTTTTGATGACTGTTGTGTTATTCGGTTCAAGCCCAAGGTGGATAAGAGCTTCCCTGGCGGCATTCTGCTCGGCGTGCTTCTTGCTCTTTCCCGTTGCAGGTCCGTAGACCTTGTTCTCAACCTTCACAGTGACGGAAAACACCTGGCAATGATCAGGCCCTTCCTGGGACACCAGCTTATACTCCGGGACTCTTCCCCTTCTCTTTTGATAGTACTCCTGAAGCTTGGTCTTATAGTCTTTGTAGCTGATTTTATCCTTCAGAACCTTTTCAATCTGAAAGGGAATAAAGGAGAGGACAAAGTCCCTTGCATTTTCAAGTCCCTGATCAAGATAAATTGAAGCTATGACAGCTTCCATTGCATCTGCCTGGATAGCCTTTTTCCTTCCACCCCCCTGGTTTTTCTCTCCCTTCCCAATAAGAAGATAGTTTTCAAA
Organism: Faecalibacterium sp. CAG:74; assembly: GCA_963638045.1. Lineage (GTDB taxonomy): Bacteria > Spirochaetota > Spirochaetia > Sphaerochaetales > Sphaerochaetaceae > Ornithospirochaeta. The sequence continues at coordinate 11,524 of CAVHPV010000027.1, forward strand.
GTTAAGTTTCTGTGCAATCTCGGAGAGGGAATCCTCACTGACCACAAGAGCCTTTATCTTTGAGAACTCACCCTCATGATAGATTTCATAGTAATTTTCAAAGAGAAACTCCGCCGTAATCAGATCGAGAACAGCATCACCGAGAAACTCAAGTCTTTCATTACTGTCAACTCCGCCTTTCACTTCGTTGGCATATGAAGTATGTGTAAAGGCGAGATTGAGGAGGTTTATATTATGAAATGAAAGGTTATTTGCCTTCATGAAAGAAATAAGCTCCCCTTCTCTCTCTTCAGTAAGAACGGGAGCCTTAAGTGATAAGGAATCCAATTTAGTTAAGTTCCTTCATCAGGTATTTGACAGAGTCACCAACTGTCTCAAAGCCATTAGCCTCATCATCGGAGATAGTAACCCCTGTCTCTTCTTCAAGAGCATAAACGAGATCATATGTATCGAGACTGTCTGCCCCAAGGTCCTTACGGAAGGAAGCATCCATAGTAACCTTATCGGGACTGACCCTCAGTTTTTCAACCACGAGGTTCCTTACTTTTTCAAAGATTTCAGCTTCTGTCATGTGCTTACTCCTCGTCAATCTTTACTACCATCTTGCCTGCATAGTATCCGCATTTCGGGCAAACACGGTGTGCGGGGATAAGGTTACCACATGTCTGGCATGTTGCAAGATTTGGAGCGGAAAGCTTCATATTAGCAGCCTTTCTTGATGCTGCTCTTGATTTACTTGTCTTATACTTAGGAGTTGCCATTTTAAACCTCTCTATTATCCTTGTCTGATATAACGGTTTGTAAGTCTACCAAAACAAGACACCATCGTCAACCGATGGGAAACAAACCTCAACTACTATACTAAATCTGATACCCCGATTCAAGTGCCGACTGGATTAATTAGTGATAAATAATAATAATATTCACGTGAAAGTCATCAGAGAGCTATTCTTAGTACCGGTTCATATCTACAGAGCAGTGCTGAGCCCACTCAAGGGACAGCCCACCTGTCGTTATACCCCCTCATGCTCCGAATATTTCCTTATCTCGGTGAGACGCTTCGGCATAATTAAAGGCACAATCCTCGGCACTTCCCGCCTTCTCAGATGCCGTAATCGTTACTTCGGGGGGCCAGATCCAGTTCCCGATGTCTGGTCATGGAAGGGAATCAAGAATCAGTATATAGCCAGGAAAAAGCCCAAAGGCTTCGACAAGGAAGTCAAAGGAAACTAAGAGAGGTGCTCCACGTACACACCAAGAATCTTTAAAGCATACGGCTCTATCGGGAACCCCAGGCAGAGTTCGTCACCGTTGCGGCTTTTATCTTTCAGAGAAGCTTCAATATGGATGATTAAGATCATCCTACAGAGCCTCAGATTACCGTTCTTTTATATTGGCTCACTTCAACTTATCTGGCACAAAATAGAGCGTATGTGGCCCATTCTTATATTGTATAAGACGCTTCTCATCACAAAGTTCCTTAAGGATGTTATATGCTTTGGCTGTACTGAACCCAAATGTATCCTCCACAGTCTTTCTTGTTATTTTACCTTTTTCCTTTGCGATGGACAAAACCGAATCTCTTACTCCACCATCACTGTCCTCTTCTTTCCTCTCTGAGAACTCATTCATATTGAAAAGTTGAACTGAGAAAACCCCTTCGGCAGTTCTAAATGCAGGTTGAGGCTCAAATCCTCTGTAGAGTCCGATTATCTTTCTTATCCCTGTCCCATAACTTTCAACCAAACCCAAGCGATGAAACACTGCAGAAAGATTCGGGTTGCGCGACTGGGAGACCCCGAGAAATACAGCCTCCATTGAAATGCCCCTTACCAGTCCGCCTAGAGATATAAACTCAATCCTGTCGTCAAATATATTAATGATGGTACTACCGGAAAAAAGATAATCACGATGAATAATACTGTTCAGCAATGCTTCCCTTATTGCATACTCAGGGTAATCCTTCTCGTCTTTGCGTTTCAGACCGGAGAACGTAGCTTTTGTCTTATTATAGAAATTAATAAAATCATAAGCCTCATTGAGTTGCTTTATCAAAGAGCCTGCAAATTCCTTTCTTTCACGAAAAACTGCATTCTCTGTCCCCTGAAAGACTGCAACCTTGATGGTATGTTTGCATTGATCTGATAGCAGAAGTGCAAGATTAGTGAACAGGTTATCATTCCCAAGTATTTTGAGTGTTCTCATCTGAGCTGTTCCGAACTCAATATTCTCATTTCTCATCGCTTCATTCAAAGACTCAAATGTTAAATCCTGATCAAGACTCCTCATTTCCTCATAAGATTTACCGGATGTCTCCATTATCATTTCCCTGATTCCATTCTCATTAAGGGGAATACAGGCAGAGCCAACACGAATAAAAACACCATTCGGGGACAAGCCTTCTTTTTTCAGATAATAAGGACGTTCCGTTCCGACTGCAACCGATGTCTTTATAACTTTTTTCCCTTCCATTTCAACCGGGATAATTCGGATAAATGGTGTTATATCAGGAAGAATTTTATCATGAGCAACACTAGAAACACGTCGCATAATATCATCAGTATCTTCGACCCCTACTATGCTGCCATCATCACGAATGCCAATGTACAAATCTCCACCATCAGTATTTGCAAAAGCAACAATTTCTTTTGGCACACTGTTTGGCAGACCTCCTGTTTCAAAGTCCAATTCTTTGAACTCAATATTCATATTTTCTTCCATAATCTAGCAACCTTTACTTAGCTACCTTCTTTATCTTTTATCTATCTTTTATATCTTTTACTAAATATAAAATCTATATACAAGAAAAACAAGCACAAAAAGATATAAATTACAAAAGTAAAAATCAAAAAAACAATATTAAGGAAGCTGCAGCTGTTGGTAAAATAAAACACATATCTTTTTGTAAAAACAAATTAAACTTGTGTCACAACATGACAAGAAGAGGCAAACCCACCCCATAGATTTTCCATCACCGCCACCCTGGTGCATTAATATAATTACTTTATCTATCTTTCATCTATCTTTCACTAAAGCCAGATAGATATGCCCTTTCAGCCTTCATCCTTCATCATAGAGCCAATGAATGAGAAGAGAACCTCCATGGCTTTGTCGTTGTAACCGCCTTCCGGGATGATGATATCAGCATAGCTCTTACTTGGCTCTATAAAATTGAAATGTCCCGGCCTTACAACCTTCGTATATTGCTCAATGACCGACTCGACAGTGCGTCCCCGCTCCTTGACGTCACGCTGAAGTCTTCTAATGAAACGTATGTCACTCGGAGTGTCGACATAGAGCTTGAGATCAAGCATGTCACGTATCCTCTCGTCATAGAAGACCATAAGGCCGTCAATTATGATGATAGAGGAAGGATTAACAGAGACAGACTCATCCTTTCTCCTGTGATGGACAAAGTCATACTGTGGCATCATACAGCTTCTGCCTTCCTTAAGGTCTTTCATGTTATCGAGAAGGAGATCCATGTCGAATGCATCTGGATGGTCAAAGTTATATGCTGTAATATTATCATTGTTGACAAATGTCGCCGACTTGTAGTAGTTGTCCATCTCTATCAGGACCGCATCAGGATAGCGTTCCTTGATTCTCCTGACCACTGTACTCTTTCCAGAACCCGACCCACCTGTAATTCCAACAATCCTCACTCTCATCTTTCAATCCCTCATTTAATCATCAATTTATATACTGTCTTAGATTCATATGTTCTGTTCTCATCTGTATAGAATGACGGGAAGTCCGGTCTGTTTGGACAGTCCGGCGGAAAACCTGTCTCCAGGGATATTCCCCCAAAGGGCTTGGGGAGCCCACTACCCGTATACATCTGGACGCCGCACTCTGTTGTGGTGCACTCAAGCCTTGCCATGTTTCCCTCTGCCACTATTGTCCCATTCTCTCTCAAAAGCCAGGTATTGTCATAATCCCCGCCTCTTCTCGAGCCGATCACAGTAGGAGTGGTAAAATCATAAAGAGTTCCGGCAACTTCAGTCGGGTTAGAAGGAAGTGGAATCAGATGCTTACTGTCCACTGCTATGTAATAATCTGACGGGATAGTGACAGTAAGTGCCCTCGCATCCCTGTCGTCAAGAACAAAGTAGGCATGGTTTGTAACCGAAACGGGACATTTTTTATCTGAGGAAACTCTGTATTCAATTGTTAAAGTGCCATCAGAAGATAGTGTATATCTCACTTCTACTGTATGGTTACCCGGAAAGCCACCATCCCCGCCCGGAGTTGAAAGAAAGAAGGTCACAGAACTATCATTAAAGTGTTCCACCTTCCAGTTTCTGTCTCCCCAGTTGGCAGAGCCGGAATGGAGAGTATGTAGAAAATGAAAATTCCTCTCCGTATTATATGTTATGCCGTCAATTAAAAATTTGGCATTACTTATGCGGTTGGCAACAGGGCCGACAACTTCCCCACGATGGCCGTTACCTTTTGAGAGAAATCCTTCAAACGAACCATGTGAAAGAACCGCGTTGTAGCCTTCAGTTCCATACCAGACGATAGTGGCTCCTTTTGTCATTACGTCCAGTCTGAATTCTCCTTTCTTTATCGAGAAAAGGAGAACATCCTCTCCTGAATAACTTCCCCAACGCGCACTCTCTGTCATTTCTCTTCCTCTGTCTTAAGAACGGCAAGGAAAGCTGATTGCGGAATTTCGACATTGCCGACCATCTTCATCCTCTTCTTTCCTTCCTTCTGTTTCTCCAATAGTTTCCTCTTACGTGAGATATCACCTCCGTAGCACTTTGCCGTCACGTCCTTACGATATGCATTGACGGTCTCACGGGCGATAATCATTCCTCCAATGGCTGCCTGGATAGCAATCTTGAATTGCTGACGGGGAATTTCCTTCTGGAGACGCTCAACTATCTGCCTTCCTCTGAGCTGTGCATTCCCCCTGTAAACAAGGCATGAAAGGGCATCAACGGGCTCTCCGTTGACAAGAATCTCCATTCTCACAAGATCTGTCCGCTTTTCGCCGATTACCGAATAATCGAAGGAGGCATACCCCCGCGATATGCTTTTAAGCCTGTCATAGAAATCGAAGAGAACTTCCGAAAGAGGCATCTCATAAATAAGCTCCACCCTCTTTGTGTCAAGGTAGTTCATCTGAGTCTGCACACCCCTCTTCTCAAGGCAAAGTGTAATGATGGGCCCGACATACTCCGTAGGTGTTATGATGTTTGCCGATATATAAGGTTCCTCTGCCCAGTCAACCCTCATCGGATCCGGATATTCAAGAGGATTATCAATCCTGAGTGTACTGCCGTCCTTCATGTGCACTGTATACCTGACAGAAGGAGATGTGAAGACTATCGAAAGATCAAACTCCCTCTCTATTCTCTCCTGTATCACCTCAAGGTGAAGCATGCCCAGAAAGCCACACCTGAAGCCGAAACCAAGTGCTGCCGAACTGTCCTTTTCATACATGAGGGATGCATCATTGAGCTTTAACCTCTCTATCGCATCCTGGAGTTCTTCATAGTCATTAGAATCTACAGGATAGATGGAAGAGAAGACAACAGGCTTAACTTCCTTGAAGCCTGGGAGAGGCTCAGTGGCAGAATTAGCCTTTCCAGTGATTGTATCTCCCACCCTTATATCTGAAATATTCTTGATTCCAGCAATAAAATAACCAACATCTCCCGCCTCAAGACTGGGCTTGCTGACCAAGTTAATCTGAAAAAGCCCGAGGTCTTCCACCCTGTATGTCGCACCAGAGTGCATAAATGTGATTTCATCCCCGACCTTTATTTCACCTGAAACAACACGTGCGTGAACTATGACTCCCCTATACGGATCATAGTGAGAATCAAAGATCAATGCTCTCAGGGGATCCTCTCTCTTTCCATCCGGAGCCGGGATATAGTTCACAATTGCCTCGTAGAGGGAATCTACTCCCTCTCCTGTTTTTGCACTCACCTTCACAGTCATATCACTATCGAGTCCGAGGTCATGGTCAATTTGCTTCAGGCATCCCTCTATGTCTGCAGAAGGAAGGTCAATCTTATTTATGACCGGGATAATCTCGAGGTTATGTTCCATTGCAAGATAGAGGTTTGCAAGTGTCTGGGCCTCAACCCCCTGAGTAGCATCTATAAGGAGAAGTGCCCCCTCACAGGAGCTTATAGCCCGGCTTACCTCATAAGTAAAGTCAACGTGTCCCGGAGTGTCTACAAGATTAAGTTCGTACTCCTCACCGTCTGAGGCTGTGTAAGGAATTGTGACAGCCTGGCTTTTTATTGTAATTCCCCTCTCCCTTTCGATATCCATATTATCAAGTATCTGGGATCGCTGAGGGCCTCTTGTCTGTACAAGTGCCGCCTTCTCAATGAACCGATCTGCAAGTGTGCTCTTGCCGTGGTCTATATGTGCAATAATGCAAAAATTTCTTTTGTGAGAGATGTCTACTGCCATTTTCACTTCAAATCCGTAACATGGGAGACAGCTTCAAAGCCGAACATTTGTCTGATCTCTCTGTCATCCAGGGTTTCTTTCTCCACAAGAGCATCCGTGAGCCTGTCAAGCTGGTCTCTGTGTTCACAAAGAATATCCATAGTTTCTTTCATACAGGAAGATAGTATCTTCTGAATTTCAGAGTCAATTCTTTTTGCCGTCTCTTCCGAGTAATCCTTATGTTGGGTTATCTCACGTCCGAGAAAGAGAGGTTCACCCCCGTCGGAGAGATTGATGAACCCGAGGTCGGACATACCCCACTCAGTGACCATGCGCTGAGCCATGCTCGTGGCCTGTTTAATGTCATTGCTGGTTCCTGTCGTTGTCTCCCCATAGACAATCTTCTCTGCAGCAAAACCGCCCATACATATCTTAATCCTGTCCAGCAAATAACTCTTCTGGATTGTATACTGGTCCTTCTCCGGAAGACTCATTGTGACACCCAGAGCCTGGCCGTGAGGAATGATTGTTACCTTATGAAGAGGATCAACATGCTTGAGGTAATAATGCAACAGTGTGTGTCCAGCCTCATGATAGGCGGTTGCCCTCTTTTCATCTTCGGTCATGAATGCACTCTTCTTAGCCACTCCGAGGATAATCTTGTCACGTGCGGACTCAAAGTCATCCATAGTAACTATTGTCTCGTTTTTTCTTGCAGCAAAAAGCGCCGCCTCATTGACCATGTTCGCCAGGTCAGCTCCACTCGTTCCTGGGGTAGCACGTGCTATGCGGGCAAGATCCACATCATCACTCAACCTGACCTTCTTTGTGTGAATACGAAGTATATCGAGTCTCTCCTGGACATCAGGAAGTGCAACTGTCACCTGACGGTCGAACCTTCCCGGCCTCAAGAGTGCCGGATCCAGAACGTCCGGTCTGTTTGTCGCAGCTAGGACAATGACTCCCGGCTCTGCGGAGAATCCGTCCATCTCTACAAGCATTTGGTTGAGAGTTTGCTCTCTCTCATCATGTCCGCCTCCGAGTCCCGAGCCACGCGAGCGTCCCACAGCATCAAGTTCATCTATGAAGATAATGCACGGAGCACTCTTACGTCCCTGTTCAAAAAGGTCCCTGACCCTGGCAGCTCCCATACCGACAAACATTTCGACAAAATCAGATCCAGAGGTATGGAGGAAACTCACTCCTGCCTCGCCTGCAACTGCACGTGCCAGGAGTGTCTTACCTGTTCCAGGAGGCCCCACAAGCAGGCACCCTTTCGGGATCTTCGCACCAATCTTGGTAAAGCGCTCAGGCGCCTTGAGAAAATCGACTATCTCCTGCAGCTCATACTTGGCTTCCTTCTGCCCCGCTACATCTTTGAATGTTGTTTTGTTGTCCTTTGCCTGGTACTCCTTTGCAAGGGACTTGCCGAATGACCCCATCATTCTACTTCCACCCATTGCACCGGTGGAGCGGAGCATACTTACCATCACGAAGATAAATATAATCCACGGAAGAAGCTCGATGATAATCATCCATACCGATGTAGTCTCCGCTGACCCTGAAAGCGAGACTCCACTTTCAAGCAACCTGTTCACCAATGTTATATCTGAATAAGGAATACGTGTCGTGTAATATCCGCCATCGGTGGTTGTATACGTAATGTTAGTCGAGCCGACTATCTCTACTGATGACACCTTCTTGTTGTCAACAAGTGTGATGAAGTCGGAATAAGAGGTCTTCGTTGCCTTTGCTGACTGGCTGTCCTGGAAGAATACCAGGAAGAATGACAGGGCAAGCATAACGAGAATAACAAAGGCTATCTTATTATGTATACTCCCCTTTCCCTGACCGCCGTTTCTCTTCCTGCCGAGCGGGGACTTATCCTCATCATTTCCCCAATAACGGAACCTGTCATAAGGATTCTCTTTGCCACCTGAAGGCTTCTTTTCGTCACCTTTTCCTTCCTCTGAAGGTTTTTTATCTTTATCATCTGACTCGATCTCTGTCACTTCGCCGTCGAGTATATCTTCTTTCTTGTCCTTGTCGATATTGTCCATGCAATTTCCTTTTGGAATATAGTAACTTTTATAATGTTTGTACTCAAGTGAATGTAAGGAGAGAATAAACTCTCCCATGTCCCGGAAAAATGTAGTTTCTGTGGATTAGATCATCTTTTTCCTGTTTTCATCAAGTTCCTTCTTATAGAGGGAAACAAGGCCGACGATCTTCTTTAGGTCACTTCTTATTCCGTTAATTGATGCCTCAAGTTTCTCATTGTTTTTATCATTGTAGTAAAGAGCTATGCTGTCACAGCGAGTATCTAGTGCATTGAGTTTATTGACGGCAGAACGGATCTTCGGCTTGTCATCCTCTTTATCATAGACATAAACCTGTAAAGCCGATGCACTGTTTCCGATATAAAGTCTGATGGAAAGAAGAAGCTTACGTGCCTTGTCACGGGAGAGAGTCCCCTTCTTATTGAGATTCTGAAAGGCTATGAGGTTCCTGTCAGCCTTATCGAGAAATCCGAGTACCCGCACTATCTCATTCTTTCCTATTCCCTGGAAGGAACACAGGATACGGGAAATCAGATATATAACAAGGGAAAGTCCAACTGCCCCTGCAGTCGAAATGAATGCATCACTTGTGAAAAATTCGCTCATTTTCTCTTTTCCTCCCCGTCACGGTAGCTGATTGTCATCTGAGGATACGGCACATCTATTCCGCCTTCCTTCAAAGCATCCGTAGCCTTCTCATTGAGGAAGAAAGTAAGATTCCAGTAATCAGATGAATTCACCCATACACGCAATAGAATCCTGATTTCACTGTCCGCAAGTTCCTTGACTGCAACAAGCGGAGCCGGGTCCTTCAATACAAGTGGAGATGATGAGGCTAGGTCACTCAGGATTTTCTTAGCATCCTCCACACTTGAGTCATAGTCAATTCCGAACACTAAATCGAGTCTCCTTACCTTATATACAGAGTAGTTAGTAATGGATGAGGAAAATACAACCTTGTTCGGGATTGTGACTGTTTTGTTGTCTGATGTGACAAGTATTGTGTGAAGAAGCCTGATTTCCTTCACAGAGCCCGAATAAGAGCCGATCTCGACATAATCATTGACCTTGAAGAGCTTACTTGTCACCATCATGATTCCATTGGCTACACCACCGATTATGTCCTGGACGGCAAGGCCTATTGCAAGAGTGAGAGCCGAGACAGCCCCGACAACACCGCTGAGAGGAACATTCAGCCTGTCAAGGCAGATAAAGAGAAGCCCCAGGTAGAGCACTATTCTAATAATCGCCACAATAAACCCCACAAGAGAGTTATCGAGCGTACTGTCTATCAATGCCTTCTCGGTCAGCTTCACTATATTGCGTACTGTCAAGATACCAAGAAAAGCAATTATGGCTGTTGAAATATACAACAGTCCGTAATTCTCCATGAACATCTCGAATGTCTTCATAAATAAATCACCTTTCACCAACTGTAATTGTGAGCTTTCTGCCGCTCTGTCCCTTCAAAGAAGAACAGAGCCTGTCTCTCCCACCCAGGAATGATGAGAAAAAAGCAACCACTTCATTATTATAAACCATTACAACCCCATAAGGAATTTTAAATTCCTTCAAAAGTGAATTTATCTTCCTTTTTCCGTCCACAAGACTTATAGAATCACCTGAACGACTAAGACGAAAAGAAGAATGAGAAAGTATATCTTCTCCTATTTCAAGTGAAAGCGGTCCGACAGAATGAAAACTAACTCTCATAGGATATGGCAAGAGTGTATTCTCACCGTCAAACGGAGAGACGCCGAAATCATGCACTTTTCTGTATCCTTTTATCAAATTCCCTTCCGAGTAGATTATATACCTGTTTGTCTCAACCCGCTTCTCTCCGCGCTCTATCATCCTGTCAATCTCAGAGAGGAACCTCCTCGAGAGCCTCTCTGTCTCCCCCAATAAAGTAAACATCATGTAAAGAGTCCTCTCCCTCTTGTCTATAAGGGACGAGATGTACTCATCTCTCTGAAATGATACAAAGAGTCCGGATGAAGAGACAAACGGAACAGATGTTCTGTCCATGGATGAGACATTACCAGCAATTGCAGCAATACAGTTCTTCTCGGTTTCGCTGATGCAAGGAAGAATGTTTGTTCTGATGTAGTTGCGCTTATAAGATGTGTCTGCATTGGTGGAGTCTGTGGAAAAAGTAAGTCCACTGTTTTCTATCACTTCTCTGATCTCACTCTTTTCCACCCCAAGAATGGGTCTGATTACCCTACCGTCCCGTGCTGAAATTCCACCCCACTTCCAGAATGGGGAATGTTCCATCATCCTCATGATAACAGTCTCCACCTGGTCGTTCATATGATGGGCAGTAAGGACATAATCAAACCCGTGCTTATCCGCATATGAGAAAAGAGCTCTGTAGCGGGCATCCCTTGCGGCAGCCTCTAGCCCGATATTTCTCTCTTTGGCATCTTTTCTTATCAAACCGGGAGGAATTGTGACAGAGGCAAAAGGAATGGCAAGCTTAAAGGCATTACTCCTATTGAGTTCCATCTCCTTTTCCAGTTCCTTCTCTCCCCTGAGATTGTGATTCACGTATAGGGCTGCCGTGCGCTTCGGTGCAATAAGGGAAAGTGCATAAAGAAGAAAGAGAGAATCCTCCCCTCCGGAAAATGCAACAAGAAGCCTTCCTTCAGAAGGAATGTTAATCTTTTTGAGAATTGACTCTTTGCATGATTTCATTAACGCTCTTACCCTCAGTCAGGTCTATCACAGCCTCGGCGGCTCTCTCCACGGCCTTATTGACAAGCACCAGTTCCTCATTGCTGAAACATGTCAAAACATGGTCAACCACGGTGCCATCCTGGGGATGCCCTATTCCTATGTACACATGGATGAATCCTTCCCCATACTCACTTATTATTGACTTTAGACCGTTATGCCCGGCACTCCCCCCATGAGTCTTTATCCTGACCTTTCCGGGAGGCAGGTCCATCTGGTCACAGATCACAACAAGCGGGTCGGATGGACTGACAAGCCCCTCAAGTGCAAGACCGGAGCTGTTCATATAAGTCAGGGGCTCAACAAGACAGTCCTTCTTTCCATTAATATATGCCAGCCGATAGGGATGAAAACAGCGCTTACGGAATTTTACTCCATTAAGCGCTGCAATTCTCTCGACTGTCATGAAGCCGACATTATGCCTTGTGTTTTCGTATTGAGACCCCGGATTACCAAGTCCGAATACAAACATCTCTTAAGCGTTTGCATCAGTAGAAGCTGCTGTTGTAACTTCAGGCTCTGCTGTCTCTTCAGTGGAAGCAACCTCAACATCTTCCTTGACCATCTTGACGGAAGCAATTGTAACATCTGCATCTTCAAGGATCTTGATTGTCTCAGGTACAACAAGGTCAGATACCCTGAATGCCTCATTGACACCGATACCTGATACATCTGCAATAAGCTTCTCAGGAAGGTTACGCGGGAAACACTCGATCTCAATTTCATGTGTAACCTGCTCAAGAACACCACCGTCCCTGACACCTGTAGGTGTACCCTCGAGCTCAACCCTGATCTTTGTTCTCAAGAGCTGGCCGAATGTGACTTCAAAGAGGTCAACATGCTGAATACAATTCTTGAGGAGGTTTTCCTGAACTTCCTTTACGAATACGTTCTTATCCTCAGAGCCTTCAACCTTAAGTGTGATGAGGGTTGTCTCTGTGAATGTGTTTTTCTTCATATTGAATTCTCTGGCATCAAGTGTTACGTAAACAGGTGCAACACCCTTCTTTCCATAAATAACTGCCGGAATTCTTCCGCTTCTCACGACTCTTCTGGATCCCGATGATCCGAAGTCTTCTGTTCTAAGTTTAGCTGAGAGCACTTTTTCTGTAGCCATACTTTTCTCCTTAACTCTCGTGGGTAAAGCCCACTACCATTGCCACGCCTCAAGGCGCCGGAAAACATATTACCCTAGAGAGCAGAGGAGAATCAAGCATGTGACAAGGACACATCTGTTTCTTTTTTTGCTTTGGTGCAATAATCCGAGTGAGGCTGATATGAGAGATATGACCAATGGAAGGATTCTTCCGCATCTTTGGCACTATGCAATCCCGATTCTTCTGGGCAACTGGTTTCAGCTTCTGTACAATGCGGCAGACTCAATCATAGCCGGACGTTTCATTGGGAGGGATGCTCTTGCTGCAGAGGGAATAGCCGGCCCAGTTATGAATCTAATAATCCTCTTCATAACAGGACTCTCCATCGGAGCTGGTGTCCTCATGAGCGAGTCATTCGGGGCAAAAGACTGGGAAAAACTAAAAAACACCCAGGCAACCTTGCTTCTCTTTGGCCTCATCTCATCGGTTATTCTCTCTCTTATTGCATTTCTGCTCTCTCCGGTCATTCTTAAAGCACTAGGCTGTCCCGACGAGATATTCAATATGACAGGAACATATCTCCGGATAATATTTCTTGGAACGCCGTTCACTTTTCTCTACAATGCACTTGCCGCAGGACTCAAGAGTGTAGGAGACTCAAAAACTCCTCTTAAATTCCTTGCTTTCTCATCCCTTCTTAATGTGCTCCTTGACCTTATCTTCCTCGGCATTTTCAAGTTCGGAATAGTGTGTTCAGCACTGACGACAGTCATTGCAGAGGCAATGTCAGGTTTTCTCGCACTTGCTTACATTTTCCATTATGAAAAGGAACTCTGCCCAAAAAGGAAGAACCTCAGAATAAGAAAGGATCTTCTCAAGCCTATCCTCCTCTATGGAGGCCCCACTGCCCTCCAGCAGGCAATCCAGCCTGTCGGAAAGGTTCTGATTCAGGGCCAGGTGAATGCTCTCGGAGTCGATACTATAGCTGCATTTAATGCCGTGACACGCGTTGATGACTTTGCATGCATTCCCGAGCAGGGGATAGCAACAGCCATAGCCACCTTCATTGCCCAGAACAGGGGAGCAGGTAAAACGGAAAGAATAAGGGAAGGCTTCAGAAAAGGCATTCTTCTTGAAGTCACTTACTGGACCCTCATTGCCTTCCTCACTTCTACATTCAGGAGTCCTGTCATATCACTCTTTGTCAAAGGAGAGAATGCACAAAGCGTTATTGCCTGTGGCACAGAGTATCTTTCTCTCATGTCCTTCTTTTACATCTTCCCCGCCCTTACCAACGGCTTCCAGGGGTTCTATAGGGGAATGGGAAAAATGTACACGACAATGCTCGGAACATTTATTCAGACAGCCATAAGAACAGCTTTCACATTCGTTCTGGCCCCCGTGTACGGGATCATCGGCATAGCCCTTTCGTGTGCCATCGGATGGTCAGTAATGCTTCTCTTTGAGATTCCGTATTACTTCATCACAATACGGAAGCTGAAGCTGTGAACTATGATTTAAGGGAGAGCATAACACTAGATGGCAGATAGTGGCGGAAAAAATTCCTCTCCCACAATTACATATAAATTCTAGAGTTATACTAACGTAATCCAAATTGTGAAAAAATTGTTAAAAACTGTTAAAAAAACTAGTTTTACACATTTGTAAAATCACTATATTTTACATTAAAAACCTATATAATTATCATTCATTTTCCAGGACAAAAAAACCACATATTTACTTGCAGTATAAAAAGTTACATCTGGATTCCAAATATTGTACAGACTGTGCAACATTAGCTGAGAAAAAACGCTTTTCCACACTCTAATTCTTTATTGTGTAAAAATGTTAAAAACGTGTTAAAAACTCACATGTAGCGTTTTTCCTGCATCCTTACAAAAATGAAAAGTCTTATTGTTAAGAGTTCATCCAGGCCTTATACTTTGAGGCATGTTAGGTGTATATGGAATTGGAAATCCTTTAATAGATTATATTTGCTCTGTGACAGAAAAGGACCTGGACACATTGAGTCTCAACAAGGGAACAATGCTCCTGATTGATTCGGAAAAACAGAAAGAGATTGTCGAGTATACCAGGGGCAGGGAAGTCAAGTATTCCTGTGGCGGCTCATGCCCGAATACCATGGTCACACTTGCCTCCCTTGGAGTAAAGACAATACTTGCCGGTAGTGTGGGCGATGATGAACTTGGCCAGAAGTATCACAGCAGGCTGAAGGAAAGTGGGGTTGAAGACCAGTTGGTCGACAAGAAAGAAGGGGTAACCGGCTCCTCCATCATTCTTCTCACAGGCGACAAAGAAAGGACAATGAATACGTATCTCGGTGCGAACAGGCTCTTCACGCCGGAAGATGTCGATGAGAGTGTTGTCGACAAAGCCGATATCTTCTACTTCACCGGCTATATGTGGGATACTGAAAACCAGAAAAGTGCCGTTCTCAAAGCCCTCAAACTCTTCAAGGAAAAAGGAAAACTTGTTGCATTTGACGTGGCAGACCCGTTTGCTGTCGGTCGCTATCGTCAGACCTTCCATGAATTGATTTCAACATATTGTGACATAGTCTTTGCCAACAGCGAGGAGGCAAGGTACCTGATGAACAACTACGATCCCTATGAATGTTGTCGTAGTCTCGGCAAGCTCTGTCCTGTGGCAATAGTTAAAAACGGCAAGAAGGGTTCTTTTATATCAGATCACAGGGCAATGACCAGGATTGAGAGTTATGGTTCTGTCGTTCCTGTTGACACCACAGGTGCCGGAGACACATATGCTGCAGGATTTCTATACGGCTACCTTACGGGAAGAAACATCATTGATGCATGTAATATTGCATCGTATCTTGCCGGTGAGATTATAGCCCGCATAGGTGCCCAGTTTGACAGAGAGTCACTCCCGGAGCTGAAGGCTTTCATTGAAAATAACTTTCCTGTAGAGAATCACTAACCGTCGCGTACCATCCAGTCTTTCCAGGGTATAATACCTGCATATTGTCGAGCGATAAACCAAAGACAGGGACTTTGGAGCTGAATTCCCTTCAGGTACTTTATATATCCTTATGTATGGATTTTGTACTCACTTTGTACAGGCCTTCCGCTGTTTAAGGTGGGTAATGTAGATTCCTGATGTCTTAATGTGTTGAGCATAGTATTGTTGAAACATACATGATAAGAACTCCTTAAAAGCCTTTGAGAGAGCAAACGGAACCTAATGCCCTCAATCAAGTACCTTTACGCAGAATAGCAAGATATTCTTCGTAAGCAAAAGTTCTGTTTCTGCTGACATTTTTGTTTTGCTTCAAAATCCCTATATCAGTCAAACGTTTCACTGCCCCTGAAACGGTATTGAAGGTGATTCCGAGAGCCTCACTTGTTTTACCGATTTCAATGATTGGATTCTTCTCCAGGTAATCAAACAGCATCATCGCATTTTTTGAAGCACGTCCCATCCGTGCAATAACGCCAACATTTTTATCATGCAGAGCAGTCAGCTCATCAATGGTTGAGCATGCATCCTCTGCTGATTCAATAAGTGCCTGAAGGAAAAACTTCACCCATTGCTCATAGTTCCCGCTGCTTCTTACTTCCGTCATGCGGTCATAGTATTCCACACGGTTCTTTTTCAAAAAGTATGAAATATATAGTGCAGGCGTAGTCAAGACTTTTTTCTCCATCAGAAACAAGGTAATTAAGAGACGTCCTACACGGCCGTTACCATCCAGAAACGGGTGAATTGTTTCAAACTGGTAGTGAATCAATGCAGCACAAATCAAAACATTCAACTTATCATCAGTATTGATATACTTTTCCAGGTCTGACATAGCTTCTGTCATATCATCGGGAGACGGAGGAATGTATCTGGCATTCCGAAGTGTGCTGCCCTGACCGCCGATCCAGTTCTGAGAATATCGAAATTGCCCCGGGGTCTTTTCCTGTCCTCTGACACCTTCCATAAGGACAGCATGTGTTTCCTTGATTAAGCGGTTGCAAAGCGGAAGCTCTTTCAGCCTCTTTACGGCAAATTCAATCGCTTTGATGTAATTTACAACATCCATGACATTGCGGTTTGTATTGTCTTCAAGCATTGGATCAAGAACATCCTCAAGAGTAGCCTGGATACCCTCAATCTGCGAAGACATAAGAGCTTCTTTTCGTACATACATGGATACGAACAGATCAACATCGGAAATGTGCGTTGCCATGTTTTCCAAAACAGCAAGCTTTGAATTTGCCTCAATAAGGAGGTCAATTAAATCCTCTGTCATATCGATTGTCGGTGTCGGTGGCAGCGGATTGGGAACATATGACTGATATGACAGCTCTCCGGACAAGTTCGATCTCAAATAACCGGCGCGATCATTCATTGGCCTTGTGCTCCTTCCAAAAATGAAATACTGGTCTTTTTATAACACTGTTATTTCAACTTGTAAAGCAAACTTGAAATAAATAACCAACTTCAGTAGGACAATCGCACCAAATCGTGCTTGACAGATTGCATAAGGTATGAATCTATGC